>CACZSZ010000197.1 GCA_902783945.1 uncultured Lachnospiraceae bacterium | reverse complement strand
GCTGGGGCATCTACCCCTAATAGCATAATTGAGGAGGTTACAGATTATGTCAGAACAAAGCTTTGAGGAAATGCTGAATGCTTCGGTGAAAACTGTCCGGAGCGGAGAAGTGGTCGAGGGTACTGTCTTTGATGTCAAGCCTGATCAGATCATTCTGAATATCGGTACAAAGGCAGATGGTATTCTCACGAGAGATGAGTATTCCAATGACTCATCCGTCGATTTGACTACAGTCGCCAAGCCGGGTGACACCATGGAGGTGAAAGTCCTCAAGGTCAATGACAGTGAAGGACAGGTCTTTGTCACATACAAGCGTCTTGCTGCCGAGAAAGGCAACAAGAAACTGGAAGAAGCATTCGAAAACGGCGAGATCCTGAAGGCTAAAGTTGTGCGCGTTCTTACCGGAGGCCTCAGCGTTCTGGTAGATGGTGCCCGTGTTTTCATTCCGGCAAGTCTTGTTTCTGATACATTTGAAAAAGATCTCGGAAAGTATCTCGATCAGGAAATCGAATTTAAGATCATTGAGTTCAACCCGCGCCGCCGCCGTATCATCGGTGACCGCAAGCAGCTTGTTTCCGCCGAGAAAAAGAAAGCTCAGGAAGAACTTCTTGGACGTATTTCTGACGGGGATGCTGTTGACGGCGAAGTCAAAAACATCACGGACTTTGGTGCCTTTATCGATCTTGGCGGGGCAGACGGCCTTCTGCATATTTCCGAAATGTCCTGGGGGCGTGTGGATAATCCGCGCAGTATCCTGAAAGTCGGTCAGAAAGTCAAAGTTCTTGTCAAAGAGATCAAAGGCGACCGCATCGCACTGAGCATGAAGTTCCCGGAGCAGAATCCGTGGCAGACTGCATCTGAAAAATACGCTGCCGGTACAGTCGTAAAAGGACGCGTTGCACGTATGACAGATTTCGGTGCTTTTGTCGAGCTTGAACCGGGCGTTGATGCGCTGCTGCATGTTTCTCAGATTTCCCGTGACCATGTTGATAAACCTTCTGATGTTCTGAAGGTCGGTCAGGAGATCGAAGCGAAAGTTGTTGATTTCAATGGTGTTGACCGCAAGATTTCTCTGTCGATGAAAGTCCTGCAGCCTGATACCGCTGCTGCAGAAACTGCTGAAGCAGCTGTGGCAGAAGCAGCGGAAGCTCCCGCTTCCGAGGAAATGACTGCCGAAGCATAAGATCGACAAAATAATCTAATCCCAAAAAATTATCAGAGCCGTAAGCATTGCGCTTTCGGCTCTGTTCTTTGTATGGGCTTCAGTTGAATGAGCCGGAGCGGAAAAAACCGTCCAGGACAGAGCGGACATATAAATATAGTTTGTCCTGTTCACAGGAAAGAAGATCTTCTTCACGGATCCATCCCGTTTTTTCTCCGTAGTCCCGGAAAAAGCAGTGAAGTCCTGGTATTGACGGATCAGAGGGAACAGGCAGAAAACGTCCCTGTACACGCCTGTAGCAGGTTGAAGCTTTTGCCTGCGTCCTGAAGGCGGGATCAGTGAAAGCACCGACAGATTTATGTATGGCCTGATCTTCGTCAGGAAGATAATAATAATTTCTCGGATCGGGGAAAAACAATTTGCGTTCTCCTTCATATACAGGCACTGTAAGAGTTGCTTTCGTGTTTTCAAAAATGAGACGCAGGTTTTCCGGGACATTGTCATTCTGATCCGGCCGAAAAGTGGGAGACGGCTGCCCATTGAGGACAAAGGTGACCGGAAATCCGGAAGCGGGTGATAATTCGAAGTTAATGGAAGATGGCTGCCTGAGTCGTTCAGAGACACGGAAGCCCCCGCCCCAGAAATCAGGGAATGAGAGAAGAGAAGCGACTGACGGAAGACCGAGAACATCGTCATGATTGTGAAGGAAAAGCTGTTCTGCCAGAGAAGGATCACCGGTCTGAAGAAAACGGTAATATACCTCGATCAGGTCTTTTCCGGATGAATGGTCAGATCTCCTCGTGTGCAGCAGCGATTCCACGTCCTGCAGTTTCAGTGACTGCAAGGGGAGTTTTGATCTGAGCGGCCGAAGAAGACGAAGCAGATCCCAATGGTGCTGAAGAGTCTGATCTGATATGATTTCCGGAACAGGAATATTATAAAACAGACACTTATGAGTCAGATACGGAAGGTCAAATGTGCTGCCGTTATAATCGACCAGCACTGCTGGATCCAGACAGGCAAGAAAGTCTGAGGCATCCTGCAGCAGTTCTTTTTCTGCAAAAGGCCTGTCAAGAAACCACTGCCGAAGTGTCCACACAGAATCGGCCTGAAACAGCATTCCGATGAGATAAATGTGCGAGGAACGCCACCCCAGACCGGTTGTTTCTATATCATAAAAAACAGCTTTCCGGCTCAGTTCTTGCGGAAGATACTGTATGTACTCCGGGTGTAGATCCTGAATAGTTATTGTCTGTTCGCGAATGATCATGATTGAAGTATATCACAATTCGGAGCCGCCGTGCCGGGAATAAGGAAGAACGGGCAGACTTTTTCTGCATGTGGTTTTGTGATATACTGTCATCATGATCGGATATATTAAAGGAACAATAGCAGAAAAACTGGAAGACAGGATCATTCTTGATAATCAGGGCATAGGCTGGGAAATACTGGTGCCTGCCGTTATGCTTGACAGCGGCATCCGCGTCGGGGATGAGCTGAAACTGTATACCTTTCTGCATGTGCGCGAGGACGCCATGCAGCTGTTCGGCTTTTTTTCAAGAGATGATCTGGAAATATTCGGACTGTTGCTCAACGTGAGCGGGATCGGACCTAAAGGAGCCATGGGAATCCTGTCAACGCTGTCAGCAGATGATCTCCGTTTTGCCGTACTGGCTGATGATGCGGCGGGGATTGCCCGGGCTCCCGGAATCGGAAAGAAAACGGCACAGAAGCTGATCCTGGAGCTCAAAGACAAATTCAAACTTGATGAAGCATTTGAAAAGAAACTGGGACATGCACAGGAGCCGGCGGTACAGCATGCTGCGGCAGACAGCGCGGAGTCGGATGCCGTACAGGCTCTGGTAGCGTTGGGGTATTCCGGCACGGAAGCTCTTCAGGCTGTCAAAAAGGTACAGGTTGATGACACTATGGATTCCGAGGCAATCCTGAGAGCGGCGTTAAAGCATATTTTCTGATGAATTCATTTAAAGGATAACAATGGAAAAAAGAATCATACAGACAGAAGTGCGGCAGGAAGATGTCCGCACAGAGAAGAGCCTGAGGCCCCAGACACTGGATGAATATATAGGACAGGAAAAAGCAAAGCATAATCTTCGGATCTATATGGAAGCTGCCAAAAAGCGGGGCGATGTTCTGGATCATGTTTTGTTTTATGGCCCTCCCGGACTGGGTAAGACTACTCTGGCCGGTATCATTGCAAACGAAATGGGTACACATCTGAAGGTGACTTCCGGACCGGCAATCGAAAAGCCGGGCGAAATGGCAGCTATTTTGAATAATCTGCAGGAAGGAGATGTTCTGTTCGTCGATGAGATACACCGCCTGAACCGACAGGTAGAAGAAGTCCTGTATCCGGCCATGGAAGATTATGCGATCGATATCATGATCGGAAAAGGTTCCTCGGCACGATCGATCCGTCTTGAACTGCCGCGTTTTACGATGGTGGGAGCAACTACGAGAGCCGGTCTCCTTACAGCTCCTCTGCGTGACCGTTTCGGTGTAGTGCAGCATATGGAGTTTTATACAGAGTCTGAGCTGACAGAAATTGTTACACATTCGGCAGCCGTACTGCGCGTGGAAATTGATGCGGCAGGCGCGGCTGAGATCGCACGGCGGTCGCGTGGGACGCCCCGTCTCTCAAACCGTCTCTTAAAGCGGGTGCGTGATTTTGCCATGGTACAGTATGACGGGAGAATCACGAGAGAAGTGGCCGAAATGGCTCTGGATCTGCTGGAAGTAGACCGATACGGACTGGATCAGACAGACCGCCGTCTTCTGCTCACGATCATCCGGAAATTCGGCGGCGGTCCGGTCGGGCTGGACACACTTGCCGCTTCGATAGGGGATGACACAGGTACGATCGAGGACGTGTATGAGCCTTATCTTATCAAAAACGGATTTATGAATCGCACGCCGCGCGGAAGAGTGGCGACAAAGCAGGCTTATGAGCATCTGCACATTCCTTTTCCTGACTGACTTGTCAAGAAACAGGGAATACGGTACACTGTCAATGATGCATGTTGCAATGCGGGGTTAGAGTTATAACCGGCACTGCCGTAAGGATTAATACAGCGGAGATTGCATATGGCGGAAAAAACTACGATCAAGGTTCTGATCGACGGAAAGATCATGACGCTGAGCGGTTACGAGACAGAAGAATATCTGCAGAGAGTTTCCTTTTATCTGAACAGCAAGATAGAGGAATTAAAGAGACTGGCCGGATACAGCCGTCTTTCCCAGGAAACCAAATCATCACTTCTGGCCCTGAATATTGCCGATGATTACTTCAAGGCGAAAAGTATGGCGGAGTCCCTGGAGAGGGATATCGAGGATAAAGACCGCGATGCCTATGCCAATAAACAGCAGCTGATCTCTATGCAGGTGGAAAAAGAAAAGCTCCAGAAGGAACTGGACAGACTCAGAGGGAGACTGCAGCATGGCCATTGAGCTTCTGGCACCAGCCGGATCTGTTGAAGCACTCCGCGCGGCATGCATTGCTGGCGCGGATGCCGTTTATATCGGGGGAAACCGCTATGGAGCACGCGCCTATGCGGAAAACCCGGAGACTGAAGAGCTGCTCGAGGCAATCCGCCTGATCCATCGGCTTGGGAAAAAGCTTTATCTGACCGTCAATACGCTGATGAAAGACAGTGAACTGGAGGAACTCGGGGTCTGGATGAAGCCGTTCTATGAACAGGGGATAGACGCTGTCATTGTACAGGATTATGGTGCTGTGCGGCTGTTCCGTGAAATGTTCCCGGATCTTCCTGTCCATGCCAGTACACAGATGGCAGTAACGGGGCCGGACGGTGTCCGTCTGCTTCAGAAACTTGGAATATCCCGTGTTGTACCGGCCAGGGAGCTCTCTCTGGATGAACTGAAAAGAATCCGGAAGGAAACCGGGATAGAACTTGAAACCTTTATCCATGGCGCACTCTGTTACAGCTATTCCGGGCAGTGTCTGATGAGCAGCATGATCGGCGGAAGAAGCGGAAACAGGGGACGCTGTGCCGGTATATGCCGGCTCCCGTACCGGACAGAATGCGGTGCAGATTCCGGGAAAAGAGAACTGTATCCGCTGAACATGAAGGATCTATGTACTCTTCATCTGATCCCGCAGCTGATCGAAGCCGGGATCTCTTCTTTTAAGATTGAGGGACGGATGAAAAAACCGGAATACACTGCCGGTACCGTTGCCGTATACAGACGTGCTGTTGATGCTTATCTGAACGGATCGTGGGAAGAATATGACAGCAGAAAAGACAAAGAACTGCTGACGGATCTGTATAACCGCGACGGATTTACAGACGGATATTATTTCAGACACAACAGTTCCGGAATGATAGCGCTGGAAAATGAAAAATTGAAGGGGAAACGAGCCGAGGCGGCCCGGAAAGCGATAGAAGGGATTAGGGACAGGCTGAATGGTAAAGAGGCAGAGAAATGCCTGCAGATGCCTCTGCGGGGTTCTCTCAGATTATATTCCGGAGAACAGGGCACATGCACACTGACAGCTGACCTGAGTAAAAAGGGATTCCAAGGGAAGAACAGTGTATCTGTCAAAGTCAGTACGGATATACTTGAAAAAGCCCGCAATACCGGAACAGATGCAGAACAGATCCGGAGCCAGTTCATGAAAACGGGAGGAAGTCCGTTTCGGTTTGAAGATCTGAAATCAGATATCGGACCAGATGTATTTGTTCCGGTCCGGCTGATCAAAAATTTGCGCCGGAGTGCTCTGAAGGAGATGGAAAAAGCTGTTACGGAAGAATACAGCCGCTGTTCGATACAGAGAAAAGAACCGGCCGGCGGGACTTCCGGATCGTCCTGTCTTCCGGACCGTACTGCACGGGGGACCGGTCATCCGGACATTTATGCCTCAGTGCTCACAGAACAACAGGCTGAGGCGCTGCTTTCTTCCGGTGCGGGGAAAATCCTGTACGCCGTATGTCTTCCTCCTGAGCTGGCGAAATATGCGGAAAAGCTGAAAGAAAACAATATGAAGACATTCCTGGCACTCCCGTATGTCTGCAGACAGGAGAAACTCCATATAAAAGAAAAGACAGAAAAAATGCTGTCAGATCCTTTGTGGGACGGAATTCTTGTACGCAATCTTGAGGAAGCCGGTCTGATCGTGAGGCTGCAGAATGAACATGCATTCGTCCCGGGTGAAGTGATCCTTGACGCATCACTGTATACTATGAATTGCGAGGCTGTCAGTGTATTTAAATCATGGGGATTTCAGGTGAGGACGCTTCCTTATGAACTGAATTTTCATGAATTGCGCAGACAGAATACAGAAGGAAGTCAGCTTGTAGTATATGGAAGGACACCAATGATGATCTCTTCCCAATGTGTCCGGAAAACAATGGGAAGCTGTTCGGGAAAAACAGGCTGGACAGGGATAACAGACAGAACCGGGCGGCGTTTTCCGGTATACAGCAGCTGCGGAGATTGCTTCAATGTGATCTACAACAGTCTGCCGACAAGTCTGCTGCGCGAATATGACGCCGTGCGTCATCTGCACTGCGGTTCTGTACGCATGGATTTTACCGATGAAACATCGGAACAGGTGGTCCGGATCATTAAAGAGGCAGGTGTTGTCTTCGGACAGGATCCCGCAGGAAATACTGTTTTTCCGGATCTTTCTGCGACCAGAGGGCATTTCCGGAGAGGAATCGAGTGACCCCGCAGGTGAAATACAGCTGAAAGAGGCAATATGGTAAATATTATCGTTCAAGTTTCCAAATATCTGCTGCTGGCATTTATGGTCTTTTTTACGATCGAGACCTTTATGATCCTGCAGCGCAGGGATGACCGGTCACGCCGCAGGATCATGCGCAAACAGATCCTGCTGATGGTGCTGTTCAATATTACGGCATACGGGGTTATGTATGTTGTGAAGAGAGAGCAGATCTTGCTGTTCATGCTGCTTCTTGTCACGGGATATATCCTGATCGTACAGATTCTGTACAGAGTCATCTACCGCAAAGCATCTCTCATCCTGCTGAACACCATGTGCATGATGCTGTCCATCGGTCTGGTGATCCAGACCAGACTGGGGCCGGAAACGGCTATGAAGCAGTTTATCATTGCTTCCGTATCGACGATGCTCTGTTTTATAATTCCCGTGTTTATCAGAAAAGTACGCTGGGTATCCAGAATGACATGGGCCTATGCCGTGGTAGGTGTTCTGCTGCTGGCAGCCGTCTTTTTACTCGGCCGTGTTACAGGCGGTGCCAATCTGAACCTTACGATCGGGGGGATTTCTTTCCAGTTTTCGGAGTTTGTCAAGATCACGGTCGTGCTGTTTATGGCCGGGATGCTCCAGGAGAGGCACGATTTTAAGACAGTCATAATCACGACGGCCGTCGCTGCCGTTCACGTGGGTATTCTGGCATTGTCAGCTGATCTGGGCGCGGCTCTTGTATATTTTGTGGCATATATCGTTATGGTATTTGTGGCGACAAGGAATCCCGGATATGCATTGCTCGGACTGGGAGGTATGGCGGGTGCATCAGTGATCGCATATAAGATGTTTGCACATGTCCGGACGAGAGTGACCGTATGGAGAGATCCCTTTCTGGATTATGAAGGAACAGGCTATCAGATCGTACAGGCACTGTTTGGTCTGTGTGCGGGAGGATGGTTTGGCACCGGTCTGTTCAGGGGGAATCCAGAAATGATCCCACTGGCCTACGAAGACTTTACTTTTGCCGCAATAGCGGAAGAGTTCGGTATACTGTTTGCCATATGTCTTATACTGCTATGCATGGGTATGTATCTGCTGATCATAAACATTGCGATGCGCCTGGAAAAGCCTTTCTACAAGCTCGTGGCTCTGGGTCTGGGATCGGAATATGCTTTCCAGGTCTTCCTGACGATCGGAGGAACGACGAAGTTTATTCCCATGACAGGGATCACGCTGCCGCTGGTCAGTTACGGAGGCAGCTCCATTATGTGTACGATCATTATGATTTCGATCATTCAGGGCCTGTACATTCTGCGGAAAGATGAAAACCGTGAACAGCTTTCGGAACTGCGAAGCAGGATTGAACGGGAGCGTATGGAACAGGAGCAAAGGTGGCGAAGCGAAGAAAACAGAGCCTACAGGACACAGCGGATACAAAATAAAGGACAAAGAATTCCGGAGTATCAGGATGAACTTGAAAGACGAATCGAAAAACAAACAGAAGAAGGAATCGCGTTCCGCGATCATTAGACCTTACAGGATCGTTTCTTATCTCAGTGTCGCGCTGTTTATTGGGCTTATTTCCTATATGATCTATTTTCAGATCGTAAAAAGCGAGGAACTTCTCAACAGTCCTCTGAATAAACGGCAGGATGAGGTCGAAGCGCAGGTCATCCGCGGATCCATTCTTGACGCAGAAGGTACGCCGCTTGCAGTTACGTCCATGGATGATTACGGCGATCCTTACAGACAGTACCCTTACGGAGCGCTGTTCGCCCACACTGTCGGTTATGGTGTATATGGCGGCAGTGGCCTGGAATCTTCTCATAACAATGACCTGATACATTCTCATATGAGTATTGTCAATCAGGTGCAGAATGATCTTTCAGAAGAGAAGAAACCAGGAGATAATCTGGTGTCAACAATGCACTCGGATCTGCAGCAGGCTGCCTGGGAGGCACTGAACGGATTTGCCGGAACTGCTGTTGTCATGGAAGCAAAGACCGGCAATGTACTGGCAAACGTAAGCAGTCCTGCCTTTGATCCAAATACTGTGGAAGAAGACTGGGAATGGCTGACACAGAGTGAAAACGGGATATTCCTGAATCGTGCTCTGCAGGGTCTGTATCCGCCAGGATCAACTTTTAAGATCGTTACAGCTCTTGCTTATTACCGGCAGTATGGTTCTTTTGATAATTTCATGTATGAATGTACGGGTTCTTTTGAACATGCCGGATTTACGATCCACTGTGCCAATGATCACGTACATGGCATGGAAACGATTGCTGATGCCATGGCAAATTCCTGCAACTGTGCGTTTGCCAGTATGGCAGTAGAAAAAATTGACAAAAATATACTGCGCAAGACAGCGGAAGATTTAGGATTCAATAAGGAGATGACAACAGATCTTCCTTTTATTGAAAGTATCTTTGAGCTGGACAGCAATACGGCAGATCAGCTTACCATGCAGACAGCGATCGGTCAGGGTGATACACTGGCCACTCCGATGCTGATGTGTATGATCGCCCAGGCAGTTGCAAACAATGGAAAAATGCTGATTCCGAATTATGTTGACCATATACGGAGCTCTGACGGCATTACAGTAAAAAAATATTCGGCATCGTCATACGGACAGGTCATGACGGAACAGGAAGCAGCTATACTCACAGAACTCCTCCGGGGTGTTGTGCAGCGCGGTACAGCTACGGATCTTGCTGATCTTCCGTATGATATTGTCGGCAAAACGGGTACGGCGGAGTACGGTGATATTGCTGCGGGAACAGCACATTCCTGGTTCGTTGGGTTTTCTAATACGGGACAGCGTGATATAGTCGTAAGCGTTCTTGTAGAAAACGGAGGAAACGGGATCGCACCGGGTACACAGGTAGCGCGCAGGCTTTTTCAGACTTGGTTTGGATACTGAGCGTTTTCGGTTGCGGTCAATTTGGTTTGGGCGTATACTTAGACAAAGTGGAGAAAACAGCACAAGGGGAGTCATATGAATCACGCTGTGAGCTGCGGAGGGATTGTGATATTCCGCGGCAAGATTTTAGTTTTGTATAAAAATTACAGAGGACGATACGAGGGGTGGGTACTTCCGAAAGGAACCGTAGAACCCGGTGAAGAATTTACAGAAACGGCAGTACGGGAAGTAAAAGAAGAGTCCGGCGCCGAAGCGTCGATCGTAAAATATATCGGCACGAGTCAGTATTCTTTTTCGGTTCCGGAAGGAGAAGTATGTAAGGATGTCCACTGGTATCTGATGATGGCGGAAAACTATTACAGCAAACCGCAGAGAGAAGAGTATTTTGTGGATTCCGGTTATTATAAGTACCATGAGGCTTCACATCTGCTCAAGTTTCAGAATGAGCGGCAGATGCTTGAAAAAGCCTACCGGGAATACACAGAGATGAGAAAGGCCGGTCTATGGGTGCCGAACCATTCCAAAGTCTGAAAGTACTGTATTGCGGAAAACGTGCAGCGGGAAAAAAAGAAGAGATCCTGAACGCCATCAGAAACAGAAAACCGTATCCCGGTCTTTATCTTATCACTTTTGCATCTAACGGGATCGATCAGCTGGATATTCTTCCGTTCTTTGCAGGGTTGCAGAAGCATGTCAGAGACAGACATCCGGTTCTTGTGGGAATATGTCTTGGACGTCAGGAGGCGTTCGACACTGTTGCAGAGATAGCAGCTGATGCATACCGCGCTACCGGGGCATGTCATCTGCAGTCGTTTCTTCTCGCGGGGGAAGCAGCCGGAGGGAAAGATATATGATTGCAATTCTCCTTGCTGTTCTCGGGACGATTGGCAAAATGCTGCTGCTCCTGCTGAAGATCCTTCCTATCCTTGCTGCACTGGCTTTGTTTTTTCCTGTTTTCTATAAGGCGGATATTCAAAAGAAGGAAGAAAATCTTTCGGTTCGGGTCTCGGTTTCCTGGCTTTTCCGTGTCGTGTACGCGCTTATCACACTGGAAAAAAACGGAGAAAAGACCAACTCCGGTATAGACATCCGGATCATCGGCATTCGTATACTGGAGCTTCTGAAGAAAAGAAAAAAGAAAAAAAACAAGAAGAACTCTTCAGGCAAACCGGAAAGGACAGTCAGGACTGAGGCATCCAAAAAACCTACTGTTCCTCCCGGAAACAAAACAAAAACAGAAGAGAACACCGAGCTGCTGCCTGCAGAAGTGGTGCACGCAAAGCATCCCAGCCTTGTGATCCGCCTGTCCGCACGTGTTGCGGCTTTGATCGGGAAAATAAAACGTGTGTTCAGAAAAATAGCACACGGAACAGGAATACTTCTGGACTGGCTGAAATATCTCAGCTCGGAATCGTTCAGCAGAGCTATGAAGGTCATCCTGCATGAAGGAGGGGCTCTTCTGCGGCATGTGCTGCCGCGGAAAATTGCCGGTGATATCCGTTTCGGTACGGATGATCCTGCAAAAACAGGTATGATTCTGGGGGTCATTGGGTTTCTGTATCCGGTAATTCCTGAGAAATTATACATAGAACCGGATTTTACAGAATCCGTTTTAGAGATGGATATGACCTGTAAAGGTCATCTTATGCTGATCGTTCTTCTTGTACGTATCATACGTATTCTGATCTGCAAAGACGTACGCATACTGATCGGCAGGATCCGGCAGGAACTGAAGGCGGGATCAAAGAAAAAGGATTCGAAAACCCAAACGCAAAGGAAGAGGTAAATCATGGCGGAAAACAAAGAAAACACTACATTTCAGGACAACGTAGAAGCTCTGTTTAGTGGAATGGACAGATTCTTGTCTACAAAAGCTGTTGTTGGCGAAGCTGTCCCGGTCGGAGACAAACTTATGATTCCGCTTGCGGACGTATCTTTCGGACTTGGAGCCGGTGCGCTCTCTGCCAGTACTAAAAACAACGGTGGAGGCGGAATGGGCGCAAAAGTCAGTCCTGCGGCCGTTCTCCTGATTGAAAAAGACGGGACCACCAAGCTTGTCAGCCTGAAAAGTCAGGATGCGATCTCCAAGATCATTGATATGGCGCCTGATATTGTGACTAAAATTACCGGTAATAAAAAAGAAAACATCGAATTTGAAGAATAAACAAAAGCAAAATACTTTTCGAAATAAGAACTGTGTTTTTATTTTCGGTTTTTTCTTGCAATTAGATGTTCCTTCTGATAGAATATCATAGTGTCGCGGAAAAATCGTGATAAGGAGGTGTGATCATGGCTAAATGTGCAATTTGCGATAAAGCGGTCTATTTTGGCAATAATGTCAGCCATTCCCATAGAAGATCCAATAAAATGTGGAGAGCAAATGTGAAGGCTGT
>CACZSZ010000196.1 GCA_902783945.1 uncultured Lachnospiraceae bacterium | reverse complement strand
CCGATGCGGATCGGGATCCCGTGCTCTTTTGCCGACTCGGCAACGGCACGTACACGTTCCTCACTCCCTATATTGCCAGGATTAATCCGCACCTTGTCGACGCCGCTCTCGATCGCTTTCAGTGCCAGCCGATAATCGAAATGAATATCTGCAACCAGCGGTATCGTGATCTGCCTGCGGATCTCCCTCAGCGCTTCCGCCGCTTCCATTGTGGGAACCGCACAGCGGACGATCTCGCATCCCGCCTCCGCAAGGGCATGGATCTGCTCTACCGTCGCGCCGATATCCTCTGTTTTTGTATTGGTCATGGACTGGACCGTGACCGGCGCGCCGCCTCCGATCGCAACACCGCCGACCCGGACCACTCTGGTGATTTTTCTGTTCATATGGCAGGCCTCCCGGCCTTCAGTCTGCTTTCTGTTCTCAGACCGGCACTCTGCGGTACGTCCGGAATGTGAATTCCATGTCGTGGCAGGTCTGCTCCTCGCTCTCCTCGGTCAGCTCCCATTCCGGCATCGCATCAAGATCCGGAAAGCTGGCGTCTGCCTGATAGGCATAGTCAACTTTTGTCACATAAACTGTATCACAATACGGCAGGAGCAGACGATAAATCTCTGCTCCCCCGATCACATATACTCTGTCTGTGTCGATATCCGCCAGAAGCTGCTGCAGTTCTTCCACGCTGTGGACGACAGCCGCACCTTTCACTTTCAGGGCAGGATCCCGCGACAGGATAATATTGTCTCTTTCCGCAAGAGGTCTGCCTCCCGGCAGACTCTCCAGCGTTTTGCGGCCCATAACGACCACGTTTCCAGTTGTTTTTTCACGGAAGAAACGCATATCCGACGGGATATGTACCAGAAGACGATTCTGAAAACCGATCCCCCAGTTCCTGTCCGCGTTTACAATTGCTTTCATCCGACTGTTTCTTCACTCCATTCTTCTTCAGCAGCAGGCTGCGCATCCGCAGTAACAGCTGCTCCGTCTGCCGAGTAGGTTATGCCGTATGATTCCGGAATGATCTGGATCATGGTCTTTCCAGGATTGAGATTCAGCGGCTGCCCATCTGCCGTGT
The DNA here is from genome assembly GCA_902783945.1 of uncultured Lachnospiraceae bacterium. Taxonomy (GTDB): domain Bacteria; phylum Bacillota; class Clostridia; order Lachnospirales; family Lachnospiraceae; genus Bilifractor. Next base: position 2,522 of record CACZSZ010000196.1, on the reverse strand, counting down.
AGTAATGTGTGCGGTCTTCCCAGGATTCCTTCTTCCATTTGATCGGAACAGCTTTGCCGTCTGTAAAGTACATGCCGGTTCCTTCGCCTTCTTTGATCACGTGCACTTCCAGCAGGTAGGTGTCACCGACAAAATCGTGATCTGTGTACTGTACAAGGACATTCTTGAATTTGAGCTGCTCTCCCGTCTCCATATCCACATGCGGTGCGCCATATTCGAAGCGATAATACAGCTGATCTTCCGGATTATACTCGAACCACGGATTATTGACCGGATAGGCAAGATGGATAACTGTCGCATCTTCCCCTGCCGGCTGTGTATCCGCAAGGTTGAAGCTCAGATTCTGCTGGTATCCTTCCGGATAACTGCGGCTGATGCCGAGACTGTCTGCAATATCCAGCAGACCCTGACCTGTTACGTAGGCATTATGCGGTGCCACGCGGTCGGATGTACGGAAGAATCCCATTGCCCCGTCATAAAACATACCGTTGATCGTCGTGCGGCCCTGTTCTCCGATGAGAGCTTCGGCGAAAATACTCCAGCCGAAATGAGCATAGATCGCTTCATTGTCATCTGCCAGCGACAGATAGTTGTGACGCGAGCTGCGGACCGGTCCGATCTTCTCCAGAGAGCTCGGATCCTGGAATACCGCCATCAGACGGGTAATATCCGATTCCACGAACATCTCATACAGGATATCCGCATAGACAATGCCCGACTGCGGAACAGCTGCATCCAGGTTGTTGATCATGACAGCGAAGGGTCTTTTCTCTCCGACTTCCTTGTCGATCACCTCACCCGTTAAATGACTGTACATCTGATTCTCAGAAAGAGCCGCCTGTTCCGGAGCAGCCTGTACTGCTGCATCTTCCGGAGCTGCTTCAGCCGCTTCTGCCGGTGCCGCTGCTTCAGCCGGTGCCGCTGCATCTGCCGGCGCGGCTGCTTCAGGCTGAACCTGTTCCGGTACGATTGCTTCGGCTTCCACTGCCGGAACTGCCTGCTCCGCTGTTTCTGCCGCTGCTTCAGGCGCTGTTTCCTGCAGCGTTTCCTGTACTTCTGCCGGTGCCGGCTCGGCTGTTTCTGCCGGGGCCGGTTCAGCTGTTTCTGCCGGGGCCGGTTCCTTCTCTTCCGATGCTGCAGTCTCCGCCTGCTGCACGGCCGTTATCTTCTCTACCGGCTCCACCGTCGGTGTGTTGCCGCACCCTGCGAGCAGAGCAGCTCCCAGCAATACACCTAATATCGAGCTGAGTAACTTTTTTTTCATGATTCTCCTCCTGTAATCTATACTCCCTTGCTCCCAATGGTTCTTAAATAAAATATGCATTTTTTTTACAAATCTGCAACATTTTGTTTAGTATACCACAAAAATCCTATTATGAAAACAAAAAGACTGCCGAAGCCCTTTTCCGGGCATACGGCAGTCCCGAATATGCGATTTGTTTTTATTTCTCCTTGGAAAGCTCAGATGTGCAGTGCGGGCAGCGAGTCGCTTCGACCGGGATCTCGGACTTGCAGAACGGGCACTCTTTCGTCGCAGCTGCTTCGGGCTCTTCCTCCTTCTTGGCACGCAGTTTGTTCATTGCCTTGATAATGCAGAAGAGAACAAGTGCGATAAGAAGGAACGTTATGATAGCCTGAACGAATTTACCAATGCCGATAATTCCTCCTCCGGCAAGAGCAATACCCCACTCATCTATAGCTATTCCGCCGGAAACCAGCGATATGATCGGCATAATGATATCTTCCACAAGAGATGTGACGATTGCCGTAAAAGCACCGCCGATGATGATGCCGACTGCCATGTCCATGACATTTCCGCGCGTGATAAACTCTTTAAACTCTTTTACAAAGCCATTCATGAATGCTCCCCTTTCCGGGCGTTTCTCCGCCCCTCTTGTTTACATATGTGATGTATGTCCAATCTGAAATTATAAATTTCTTATAAAGTATACCATGATTGAGCCCTGTTTGAAAACAGTTTCTTATTTCTTTCGTTTTCTCATCAATACTCCCCAGAGGACTGGAACAATTGCACGGGGCAGACCAATTCAGTTCAGAATAAGAAAGCGTCTGCCCCGGAGGACTGAAAACAGCTGCACGGGGCAGACCAATTCAGGAAAAATCAGATAAATATATGTACAGCAAATAGAAAGACGGCGGATCATATCCGCCGCCTGAAGATTCTGTATTGATCTGTTTCGCTCAGATCTATTATTTTCCTGCTCTGCTTTACAGCTGGGGACCGGCTGCGACAAGTGCCTTGCCTGCCTCGTTGCCTTCGTATTTGGCAAAGTTCTTGATGAAGCGCTGTGCCAGATCTTTGGCCTTCTCATCCCATTCTTCAGGAGTTGCATAGGTGTCGCGCGGATCGAGGATCGCGGGATCGACGCCCGGGAGCTCTGTGGGAACTTCGAAATCAAACAGCGGGATCTTCTTGGTCGGGGCTTTCAGCACGTCGCCGTTCAGGATCGCATCGATGATGCCGCGGGTATCCTTGATGGAGATACGCTTGCCGGTTCCGT
>CACZSZ010000195.1 GCA_902783945.1 uncultured Lachnospiraceae bacterium | reverse complement strand
CCGCTGCTGCCGGTGATGAATTCAATTGACATACAGATTCTCCAGCTCCTTCAGCCAGATATCGGCGCAGGCATCGCTCGGCATGCGCAGGTCGCCGCGCGGGCTGACGGCAACAGATCCGACCTTCGGACCGTCCGGCAGACAGGATCTCTTAAACTGCTGCGAGAAGAATCGCCGGTAGAAGGTTTTCAGCCATTTGAGGATCGTCTCCCCGCTGTAGCATCCTTCATCTTCCCTGCCGGTGCGTTCCGCCTCATCTGCCCGGAAAGCCTGCCGCGCCGTGCGGTATACTTTCTCCGGCTCAAATCCGGCCCTCAGCATGTAATACAGGAAATAATCGTGAAGCTCATACGGTCCGACAAGATCTTCTGTCTTCTGTGAGATCTTTCCGTCTTCCGGCGGCAGCAGTTCCGGACTTACCGGTGTGTCCAGCACATCCAGCAGTGCTGTCCTGAGCTGCTCATCTTCACAGATATCCGCATAATACCGCACAAGATGACGCACCAGCGTTTTCGGGATCGACCCGTTCACACCGTACATCGACATGTGATCCCCGTTGTAGGTAGCCCATCCCAGCGCCAGTTCCGAGAGATCGCCGGTACCGATGACCATGCCGCCGTTCTGATTTGCCACATCCATAAGGATCTGTGTGCGCTCACGTGCCTGTGCGTTCTCGTAAGTGACATCATGGTTATCAAGGCTCTGTCCTATATCCTTGAAATGGACCGTCACGGCATCGCGGATACTGATCTCACGGAACGTTGCGCCGATGCAGCGGATCAGTGTGCAGGCATTGTCATAGGTGCGGTCCGTCGTCCCGAAACCGGGCATGGTGACAGCCGTGATCTGTTCACGCGGCAGTCCCAGCAGATCAAATGCCCGTGCCGTCACCAACAGAGCAAGGGTGGAATCCAGTCCGCCGGAAATCCCGACGACTGCGTTGGTGCAGTGCGTATGAGCCAGTCTTTTTTTCAGCCCGTATGCCTGAATATTCAATATTTCATCACAGCGGCTGCTGCGCTCATTTTCATCGTCCGGAACAAACGGATGCGGATCAAATTCCCTGGTGAGCTCTGTCTCTTCCATATCGAGAGAGAACGGGATCTCAACATATCCGCAATCAGCCGGAAGGGTATCTGCCGCCGGCCAGGTGCTGTTTCTTCTGCGCTCCGCCGTGAGACGGTCGACATCCAGCTCCGTGATCAGCACACCGTTTTTGAACCGCGCGGCTTCAGCCAGGATCACGCCGTTCTCGGCAATGAGATTCTGCCCGCCAAAGACCAGGTCGCCCGTGGATTCCCCTTCGCCGGCAGAGGCATAGATCATACCGCTGATGCAGGCAGCCGAATGCGTCGTGATCAGTTTGCGGCGATACGTATCCTTGCCGACCATTTCATCGCTCGCACTGAGATTGCAGAGTACTGTCGCACCGGCGATCGAATGCTGCGTACTTGGCGGGACCGGTGCCCAAAGATCTTCACAGATATCTGCCGCAATGGTAAGATGCGGCACTTCGTCGCAGGAGAAAAGAATATTGGCGCCGAACGGTACTTCCTCACCGCCCCAGTCAACGATCTCAGCCGGACCATTTCCCGCTGCAAAGTGGCGCTGCTCATAGAATTCGTTGTAGTTGGGAAGATAGATCTTGGGTATCAGGGCCAGCAGCTCGCCCCGGTGCAGGACTGCGGCCGTATTGTACAGCTTCCCGCGGATCTCGGCAGGCAGGCCGATAAACAGGAGCATATCTGTATCCTGTGTCTCTTCACAGATCCGCCAGAGCTGCTCTTTGGCCTCCTCAAGAAGGCGGCTCTGCAGAAACAGATCCCCACAGGTGTATGCTGTCAGCGCCAGTTCAGGAAAGACGGCGATCTTGACTTTCTCTTTTTCACAGACCCGTATCTGCTCCAGGATCTGATCCGCATTGAACACCGGATCCGCGACCCTGACTTCCGGTGTTACGGCAGCAACTTTAATAAAACCGTGATACATGATGAACCCTCCTGCTATTTCCCTGCTTGCTTCCTTTATGCTTGTGCATTACTTTTCTGTACTTCCTGTGCTGCGAAGAGAATTCTCTCCGAGTTTTCTGCGGCCGGTTTTCCCGTGTAGGCTTCTGTGACAGAGAGGACCGAAAGCCCCGCTTCCCGGAGAAGTCTTTTTATGGTCCCCGCCGTGTATCCCCGCTGCACATGATATTCTTCTCTTTTTATATAAAGAGGTTCTTTTTCCTCTGCATCTGCCGCGATGCCTTCGTCTGTACCTGTCCGCTTCCCTTCTCCGGAATTGTCGGAAACAGGCAGAAACAGAGTCAGATCATATTCATTATACTGCGTCTCCGGATCATATGTGTTTTCCCAGATGAAACTGCCCTCCTGCCGGTTTTCCGCTATCGTAGTGTCTCCGATTGCTTCGTAACAGGCCGGCGTATTCATATCAAACAAAAACAGCCCGCCGGGATCCAGATAATTGCTGACCAGGCGGAACACCTGCAGCAGTTCTTCTTCCTCTGTTATATAATTCAGACTGTCGCATACACTGACGACGGCACGGACTGTTCCATATAATTCAAAGCTGCGCATATCCTGCTGCAGATACAGAATGTCCGGCCCCGAAAAACCACTGGATGTCTCTTCCTCCCGCAGTTCCGGATGCCTGCGCAGAAGTTCTTTCTTCTGTGCGATACCGAGCATCTCCTCCGAGACATCTATGCCGATCATATCGTATCCGGCCCGGGCCAGGCGCTCTGTCATATCGCCCGTTCCGCAGCCGAGTTCACAGACAAGGCCATCCCGGATCCCGGCGTCACACAGCATTTCTGTGAGACATCTGCACCACCCGTCATAATCCACATTATCCATAAAAATGTCATAAACGGAAGCCAGATTTTCGTAGCTCACGGCAGTCCCTCCAGTGTTCTTTTTCCGCTGTCTTCCGGGATGATCGGCTTTCTATACCACATTTACAGGCTGTCCGGCAAAGAAGCCCTGCACGTCCGCAGCCACGATATCGACCATCCGCTGGCGTGTCTCCTGTCCCTTCCATCCCATGTGCGGTGTCAGGATCACATTTTCCATATCATACAGCGGGTTGTCCTCTGCAGGCGGTTCGGTTTCCTGCACGTCCAGCCCGGCTCCGGCAATGGTGCCGTTACGAAGCGCATCGATCAGCGCCTTTTCATCGATCAGCGCACCGCGGGATGTATTGATCAGAAACGCCGTCGGTTTCATCAGTGCCAGCCGTTCCGCATCGATCAGATGCCGTGTGTCCGCCGTCAGAGGACAATGCAGGGACACGTAGTCACTCTCCCGAAGGAGAGTCTCCAGCGGCACATATCTGAGATCGTCTTCATCTTCACGAGGAGTGCGTGTGTACACCAGAATATGCATATCCATTGCCCTGGCGATCCGTATGACCTGTTTCCCGATATTGCCGGCGCCGATCACACCCAGTGTCTTTCCGTTCAGTTCGGTATGAGGTACCTGCAGACATTTTGCAAAATTACTCCTGTCTCCCCTCTCCAGCATACGCAGCTGCTTCTGCATGGAAGAAGACAGATTCAGCATCATCATCACGGCTGTATGGGCTACACGATGAGAACTGTAAGCCGGCACGTTGCACACAGTCAGTCCCTTTTCCCTGGCAGCTTCCAGATCGATGTTGTTGTATCCTGTTCCGGCCTCACAGATCAGCCGGACATTTTCCGGGAGCTTTTCGATCATCTCTTTTGTGACCGGCATTTCCTTCGTCACGATCGCAGCAGCGTCACGGACACGCTCCGCGAACTCTTCTGCTGTGGTATCGTCATACAATACAACATTGTCTGAAAGCCCGGAAAAATCCAGACTGTTATCATAATTCATTTTCGCCCCGTTCAGAACTACGACTTTTTCATTCATGCTTCTTCCGCCTTTCTAAGTTATATTAATTGCTTTTTCTGCTTATCTGCTTTTCTGAAACCTGCCTGATATTCTCATTGTATTCTTTATGTCTTATATCAGCAATAAAAACCATTGTGCGTATGCTGACCTTTCTCCGCAGCATGCCGGAAACGTCCGTCATATATATTTTTCTATACGGATCACATCACTTCCCTTTCTGGTACTGCCTGTTTTTTCCCCGCAGCGGAATTTTCCGTATCCGCGCACGGAAATACTGTCACCCGGCCGCACCGCCATGCTTTCCTTTTCACACACGCGCCCGCCGACCTGTACATATCCGGCCGCAAATAGTTCCTTTGCGCGGGTCCTGGACAGATGCCAGACCTTTGCAATAATGTTGTCCAGACGCAGGGACGACACAATGATCTGTTCCTCCTCCAGGCGGGGCCGAGCCTCATCCGGCAGCTCATCAGGAATCGTACAGAGCACCTGCGTATGACGCACGGATGTCAGTTCCCCACAGACGTAATCTGCCATGTGTTCTGTAATAAACACATACGCCGTCTTTTCTCGGATCAGAATATCACCGAACACATCCCGCTCCAGACCCAGATGCATAAGCGCCCCCAGATAATCCCGGTGTGTCAAGTCTTCCGAAAATTTCCGGCTGACCGGTTCGATCTTCAGCACCCGCAGCGGAAACGGCTCTTCATATCCGGTCTGTGCCGGATCCCCGAAGCGTACGATCACGCGCTCACAGTCTTCCGCTCCTCCGAAGGCACAGAATTCTTTTTCCGGTGTCATCGCACGGGCATCTGCTGTCTCGGCAGGTGTCAGAAACCCCGTATAATAAAAGATATTCTGCCGCCTGCTCAGTTCCCTCAGCTCGGCAAACCGTTTTCGAAGCTGCTTTTCGTCCATTCTTCGGTCCTGCTCATCTGCAATTGCAAATTTGTATCATACTTTACAATTGACAATATCTGCATATCTCACTAATATAAGTAACATTGTTACATGCATATAACTGTGCCGGTCCGTCATCATCGTTTATCAGGAGTTTTTATGAGTTCTACACCTTCGTCCGCCCCCGGAAATCCCCCCGCAGAGAATAAAATGGGCACTATGCCTGTCGGAAAACTGCTGTTCCAGATTTCTTTCCCGATCATCATTTCCATGATGATCCAGGCTCTGTACAACATCGTAGACAGCATGTATGTATCCCGGATCAACGAAAAGGCTCTGACTGCCGTTTCCCTGGTTTTCCCGATGCAGATGCTGATGCTTTCGGTCGCGATCGGAACGAACGTCGGTGTCAACGCACTCCTCTCCCGCGCACTCGGCGCAAAAGAATTCGACCGCGTAAAAAAGATTGCCCAGCAGGCTGTTTTTCTGCTCGTCGTATGCTACGCGGTCATGGCTGCGGTCCTGTTTTTATCCGCTCCCGGCTTTATCGGTCTGCAGACGAATGATCCGGTCATCTTTGAGTACGCCGTCACGTACATGCAGATCTGCGGCGTCCTGTG
>CACZSZ010000194.1 GCA_902783945.1 uncultured Lachnospiraceae bacterium | reverse complement strand
TTTTCAAAATTTGACTGTTGGAAACGCCAAGAATACGGCGGTGCCGTTCGTCATCGCTGTGTTTCAGATCGATCAGGAACTGGTCGATCAGGGACGTGCCATTCGGACCGCCGGAGAGCAGCTGATCCCGGCAGGTATCGCTGAACAGGCCGTTTGATTCCAGGGCAGTATGGATACCCTGTTCTTTCAGAAGGGAAAGGATACGGAACAGATAGTCCTGATTCAGAGTAGCTTCACCGCCGGAGAAAGTGACGCCGCCGCCGGATCTCTCATAAAAAGCGCGGTCTTTCAGCAGGATGTTCAATAGCTCTTCCGGTGTATATTCCCGGCCGTAGATCTGCAGTGCTTCCTGAAGACAATAATAAACACAGTTACCACACAGCGTGCACGATTCGGTATCGACGAAACCGCGATGTATGGCATTGTGCGGGCAGACCGAATCGCATGTTCCGCAACTGGTACACTTATGAGAAAAATGACCGATCTGCTGTTTTGCAGACAATGTTTCCGGGTTTGCGCACCAGGGGCATCGGAGCTGACATCCCTTAAAAAAGACTGTTGTCCGAATGCCCCTGCCGTCATGTACACAGTATCGCTGAATATGATCAATCATGGTTTGCGGCAGATCCATTTCTGTTCTGATATTGAAACATCACGCGAAATCCATTTCAGTCCGGTCAATGATATCATTCTGAATGTCCGGATTCAGGTCCGTGAAGAAAGCCGTATAACCGGCCACACGGACGACCAGATCTTTGTATTTCTGAGGCTCTCTCTGTGCCGCGCGCAGCGTATCAGAAGAGACCACGTTGAACTGGATATGGTATCCGCCCATGTCAAAATAGGTCCGGATCAGCTGCGCCAGGCTGCGGATGCCCTTATCTCCTGCCAGTGCGGACGGATGGTATTTCTGATTATACTGCGATCCGTTCGTGATAAGTACGTGATCCAGAGAGGCGACAGAGAGAGCGGCCTGTGTAGGACCGTCTTTTTCGGAACCGTGACTCGGCGAACAGGCTTCTGCAATAGGCTCTCCGGCTTTTCTGCCGTTCGGGAGAGCGGCTACAGCTGCGCCTAACGGTACGTTGGCAGAATTGGAATACATGCCCGGGATGAAGAAGCCGCCCCGAAGATTCCGGAATCCGGAAATGAATTCACAGAATCTCCGCACGATCTCCCGTGCATAACTGTTTGCCGGCTGTGTATTATTTCCATAGCGCGAAATCTGCTTGCGGGCATACAGAAGCAGATGCTCGTATCCTTTGAAATCAGCGTCCAGTGCTTTGACGATCTCTTCCAGAGAACAGGTTTTTTGTTCATACACCAGATCGTGAATGACCTGGAAGGAATCCACGACATCAGCAAGTCCGACACCCTGAATACCGTCATAATTGAAGACAGCGCCGCCGGACTGCACCTCTTTGCCTCTTCCGACACAGTCGTCAGTGATGGCGGACATAAAGGGGAGCGGGACCATGCGGGCGTGCATGACGTCGACGGTGTTGGTCACACGGACCTGATGTTTCAGGAGCTGCTCCATATAGGCAAAGTAGGTTTCCATGAAATCATCGAAGGTTGAAAGTTCAGAGATTTTTTTCTGACCTCCGGCCAGGACTTTGCCAGTGAAGGCATCTTTGCCGTCATGAAGCATGATTTCCAGTGTTTTAGCCAGATTAAAATAGCCGGAGTTTGCGAATGCGCAGAGTTTGCCCTGCAGTCCCATTTCAACACAGCCGATCACGGCGTAGTATTTTCTGGCGGTCTCGAGCGGGATGCCGCGGCTGACCAGGGACGGGATCGCAATCTCGTCGTTGTACATCGCCGGCATGCCCATGCCTTCCCGGATGACCTCGGAGGAAAGCAGCAGAAAGTCTTCCGGTGAATTCCGGTTGATGCGGCAACAGAGAGAAGGCTGGGGCAGATGGACACGTGCCATCGTTTCCAGCATAAGATAGGAGAGTTCGTTGGTATTATCACGCCCCTGTTCATCCATCCCGCCAAGGGTAATGGCCTGAGAGATCGGGTGTCCGCCGAATGCTTTACTGTCTTCTTCGTTCCAGACCTGGATGATGCTGGCGATTTTCAGCCAGAGCTGATCGGTCAGTTCCTTTGCCTTTTCCTTTGTAAGCGTACCGTTCTCCATATCTTTTTTATAGAAGGGGTACAGCAGCGCGTCCAGGCGTCCGGCAGAGATTCCTGTTCCGTCTGATTCGATCTGCGGCAGAAGCTGCAGGAAGAAGACAGTCTGTACTGCTTCTTCAAAGGTTTCCGGCGGATAATAAGGAACTTTGCGGCAGGTTTCTGCGATGTGAAGCAATTCCATTTTCCGATCCGGAGCGGCAGCCCTGGCCTGCTCTTCTGCAAGCGTACTGTAACGCCCCGCAAATGTACGTACGGCCTGGCAGGTCATGATAACTGCATCGTAGAAGGGAAGCTTATCTACTCCGTCGGGGTCACACAGATCGCATTTTTCTTTTTCACTGACCGCACGTGCCTCGATGCCGGCGAAACCTTCTTTCAGAACGGTCTCCATGTTGACGAGCCAGTGCCCGCAGCCCTTGGAAAGCGTGTATCCGCAGGTGAAGACAAGAGCGTCCATGGCCGCCTTTGTCTCTTCGGAAAGCAGCGAAACCGTCCGGTCATAGACATTTCTTCCCTTCCAGTAGGGAGTTATGCGCCGTATCGTTTCTTTTGTCTCTTCCGTGATCTCAAAGCGCGACCCGTCGCGTTTCTCAAATTTGTCCAGTTCGTCTATGATCCAGGTGTTTACGGCAGGGTTGATCGTGGACACGCGCAGGCCGTCCGCCTGATTGCCGACGATCAGATCCCAGTCCCAGATCAGGATGGTCATTTCTTCGAGCACA
>CACZSZ010000193.1 GCA_902783945.1 uncultured Lachnospiraceae bacterium | reverse complement strand
GTCTCCTTTCTATGGTTTAACTTAGAAATTATATCAAATAGTATCAGGAGGAATCAACATCCTCCGCGATGATTTACCGTATTCCGCTGTCTTTTTCTTCTTTTAAATCATACCATATACAAGTCAAAATAGATATTACTGTTTCCTCATGACAGCCTGATAGACGTCTCTCTTGCTGACTCCCCTGTCTTTCGCCGCCTGTTTCATGGCGTCCTTCTGTGTCATGCCCTGTGTCATATAATACTGTACATGATCTTCAGGCGTCATCTCTTCCCAGGCAGCCTGCTTTTCAGCACGGACTTTCTCCCGGCTCATTCCCTCGATCACCAGGACATATTCGCCCCGGGGCTCCTCTGCCCCTTCTCTCTGTATATTGCCGGCACCGTATCTCAGCAGCGTATCTCCGATCGTCTCCCGCAGGACTGTCTCGTGGATCTTGGTCAGTTCCCGGCAAAGTGCGATCCTCCGGTCTGTTCCGAGTGCATCCGCCAGCTCTGCCAGAGTCTTCTTCAGCCGGTGCGGCGCTTCGTACAATATGATGGTTCTTGTCTCCTTCTGCAGTTCCTCCAGGATTTCCTCCCGCTCCTTTTTATCCCGGGGAAGAAATCCTTCCATGACGAACCTTCTGGCCGGAAGGCCGGAAAGCGTCAGCGCCGTAATACAGGCGGCTGCCCCCGGCAGCGATGTGACCGCGATCCCAGCCTCCGCAGCCATGGCCACAAGTTCTTCACCCGGATCGGAGATCGCCGGCGTGCCGGCATCCGTGATCAGCGCGATGGTCTCTCCGCTGAGCATCCTGCCGACCAGTTCTCTTCCCCGGTCAAACCGGTTGTTCTCATGATAACTGATCATCGGTGTGTGAATATCAAAATGAGTCAGCAGCTTTCTGCTGTTGCGTGTATCCTCCGCCGCAATCACATCTGCGCTGCGCAGTGCTTCCAGTACACGCGGCGTGATATCGCCCAGATTGCCGATCGGGGTTGCACAGAGTATCAGTTTTCCCTGCATGCTGTTTCTCCTGATCCTTCCATCTCCGGAATACTTGTTTTCCCGCAGGTCTGACCCGCTCCGCCGAACCCGCTGCGGTAGATTCTTTTTACTTCTTCCGTGTATACGCCCGGTTTCTCGTATATGATCAGCGGCGGCTCCACTTTGACCCGGGAATTGCCTCCGTGCAGCGCTTCGATCAGAACCAGATTTGCCTCTTTGTCCGCAAAGGGATGCACCAGCCGCAGCCGCTTCGGTTCCAGCCGGTATTCCCGCAGTATATCCATGATCTCCGCCAGCCGGAACGCGCGGTGTACCAGATACAGCCGGCCGTGATCCCGCAGCAGTCCCGCGGCTGCTTCCGCCAGCTCCCTCAAGGTGCAGCATACTTCGTGCCGCGCCATGGCGATCTGCCTGTTCGGACTGACCTTGCCGTGTGATACGATCATATAGGGCGGATTGGTGACCAGAACATCAAAAGAAGCCGCCCCGAATCGGGACACGGCTTCCCGGATATCTCCCTGTTCTATCAGGACTTTTTCTTCCAGATGATTGTATGCCACATTCCTTTTCGCCAGGTCTGCACTGTCCCGGTTGAGTTCCAGTCCGGTCATGCAGATCTCCGGATTGCGTGCAGCAAGAAGCAGCGGAAGGATCCCATTTCCGCATCCCAGATCCATCACCCGTTCCTCCGGCCGGATCTGTGTATAATCCGCCAGCAGCACGGCATCCATGCCGAAGCGGAATCCGTTTTCTGACTGCAGAATGTAGTACCCGTTCTGCAGATCATCGAGCGTCTCACCACTTCGCAGATCTGTCACTCACTCTGCTCCTTTTTCCCCTGTCTGTCCCTGTGTCTGCGGCGTCTCCCGCGGCGTCCGGTCCGCTCTCCGGTCTGTTCCCCGCTGCGTTCCGCAGCTGCATCTGCAGTCCGGTTTGCCGGTTCGTCTGCGGCACGTTCATTCCGGCCGCTCCGTTTTTCATTCCGTTCCGGTCTTGCCGCCCTTTCGTTTTTCCCTTCACGGTCCGCATTCCCGTTTTTTGTATTTTTCCCGCCGCGTCCGGCATTTCCATTCTTCTCGTCTTTTCCGTCTTTTCCGTCCCGGTACGGCTTCTCTCTTTTTTCCGTTCTGTTCTGCGTTTCCGCTCTTTCTTCCCCCTGCGCCGGATTCTTCTGACGGTTTCTCTCCCGGACTTTTCCTTCCGGTTTTTCTTCTGACGGGTCTTCCGCCAACTGTGCGGCCAGTTCTTTTTCCGCCTTTGCACGCTCTCTTTCTTTTTCCCGCTCTTTGGCACGCTCCTTGTTTTTTCTGCGGCGTGTCATAACGACTTCCAGCTGATCGGCCGGGAATTCTTCCATTTCTTTGTCATCCCCTTCTTCGATCAGAACGCGCACGGTCTGGCGCAGCACATTGACCGTCTGCACCTCGCCGGTCTCTTCCCGGTCTGCGATCGAGACAATATCCCCGACACCTGGCAGCCGTTTGTTCAGATACTCATATGTCTCCTGCTCGTTTTTCAGGCAGCACATCAGCCTGCCGCACGTTCCGGAGATCTTCGTCGGATTCAGAGACAGGTTTTGTTCCTTCGCCATACGGATCGAAACAGAGGAAAAATCCGAGAGAAACGTGCTGCAGCACAGCGGTCTTCCGCAGATTCCGATCCCGCCGAGCAGCTTGGTCTCATCGCGCACACCGATCTGCCGCAGCTCGATCCGCGTCTTAAAAACAGCTGCCAGATCTTTGACCAGCTCGCGGAAATCCACACGTCCGTCCGCTGTAAAATAAAACAGTACCTTCTTGTTGTCAAAGGTAAACTCCGCCTTGATCAGCTTCATATCCAGTCCGCGTTCTCTGATCTTCTGCCGGCAGATCTGAAAGGCTTCTTTTTCTTTTTCGCGGTTCGAACGCTCCCTCTCCAAATCTTCTTCCGTCGCCAGACGGATGACCGGCCGCAGCGGCTGCTGCACGCGTTCGTCCGGAACTTCCCGCGGGGAGAGCACCACACTTCCGCATTCCATGCCCCGCGCCGTTTCCACGATCACCTGTCCGCCGTTCCGCAGCGTGAAATCTTTCGGATCAAAATAATATACTTTACCGTTGTTGCGAAACCGGACACCGATTACTTTTGTCATAAAAATTCCTTTTCCTAATTTTCTTTCATTGTCAGAAACAGCAGTTCCATCGTCAGATCAAAATTGACATTAGCCCGCAGCCTGTCTTCCGCCGTCCGGATCGCCTTCAGAATTTCCTCCAGTCCCTCATAAGAACTGACAGCGGCCCGTTCACGGATCGCGGGTGCTTCCTCCTTGAAGATCAGGCCGTCGATCTCTGCCGTGGCCTTGAACATAAGGACATCATGGAACCACATGGTATAAATATCGAGATAGTCCTGAACATTCTGCTTTTCTGCCGTCATTGCCCGTATGGCGTCGACCATCTCATAGATTTCTTTTTCCCTGGACCGCTTCATCTGCAGTACGGCGTTTTCGACCATCTCCATAAATTCCGAAGACTCCGCGATCTTTCTGGCTTTGCCGGGATTTCCCTGCGCAAAGGAAGTTTCGATTTCCGCCTGATAATCCGGCACATGCAGCCGGTTCATCAGAAACGCTTTGATCTCGCTGTCGCTCACCGGCTTCAGCCGCAGCATGACACAGCGGGAAAGGATCGTCGGCAGCAGCATATCTGCGTTATCGGCAAGCAGCAGGATGACGGCGTACGCCGGCGGTTCTTCCAGCGTCTTGAGCAGTGCGTTCTGTGCCTGCGGCGTCATCTTGGACGCATCATTGATGATATATACCTTATAGGGACTTTCATATGGCCGGACCGCTACATCACTCACAACCTGTCCGCGGATATCATCCACACTGACACTGTTTGGTTTATCGTGCCGGACGTACAGGATGTCCGGATGATTTCCGGAGAGTGCTTTCTGACAGGACGGACACTGCCCGCAGGGATCGATCCCGTGCTTTTCACACTGCAGAGCCATGGCAAAAGTTTCGGCAAGCTTCTTCTTTCCGGATCCTTTTTCCCCGGCAAGCAGATAAGCGTGCGAAATCTTGCCCGCGCGGATCGCATTCTGCATGTGCTCAATGATATCCGCGTGACCTATGATCTCAGCAAATCCTGTTGTTCCTTCCTGTGTGTTCATGCTGTGTATCCTTCACCCGTGCTGTTCGTGAATCTGCGGCGTATTCAGTGTATCATATTTCATGTTTACTATATAGACCTGCGAAGCTCTTTTCTCCGTTTTCTGCACAGGTCTCCGGACTGTTTTTCTCCTGTTTTCAGAGAGCGCTGCGGATTGCTTTCCTGACTGTTTCGATGCAGTTTTCCAGTGTGCCGTTGTTGGAAAACCGTCTGGTGATCCCCGCCTCCGCAAGCTTATCCTCAGAAAAGTCCTCACCGTCGGCCAGGAACCTCCGGCACATCTCATCATACCGGGGCGGATTCTGTTTCGCTTCCCGCTTCAAGGCACGCTCCAGCCGGAGTCTGTCTTCCGTCTCAATATACAGCGGCACCAGCCTGTCCTGCCCGAAATACTGCACGAGATGCTTATAAGATTCCAGTGTGCCGATCCCGAGATAATTGCAGGTGTTCAGATCGATCTCCTCATCCGCGGTAAAATATCTCCAGGGACCGCAGACTGTTTCGTAGAGACGTTCTTCTATGATCTTTCCTGACCGCCGGAGCTTTTCCAGGTGTTCTTCGTCAACAAACCAGTATTCCCTGCCGTTCTGTTCACCTTCCCTCATCGGACGGGTCGTATACAGTACAAGCGGAAAAAGCCGCAGGCCCGCGTCCTGCAGCAGTTCTTTATAAATATGATCTTTTCCGGTGGCACTTTTGCCTATGATATAAAAGATCCTGCCCATGCTCCGATTGTATCGTCACACGGACAGAATGTCAATTACAGCAGACCGAATATACAAGGCCGCGCAGGCGTGCCTGCAGGCGGACTTGGATATTCGGGATGCGCCCCGGCATGAGCACGCAGCGGTATGCCGCGGAGTGCGAATGACGGGAGCGCTGCGGGAGTGCTCTGCACGAAGCAGCGCGTAATTGACTGCCTTTCCGTATCAAGGCCGCGC
>CACZSZ010000192.1 GCA_902783945.1 uncultured Lachnospiraceae bacterium | reverse complement strand
TGTTGTGCCGGTCTGTTCATAAAACTCAAGTGCCCGGATCACGCGCCGGATATTATTGGCATGGATCACCGCAGCAGACTCCGGATCTACTTCAGCGAGCTTTTCATGTACATATTCTGCTCCGCGGTCCAGTGCAGTCTTTTCCCATTTATCTCTGATTTCTGAAGCTCCGCTGCTTTCGGAAAAATCAATATCCCGCACAACTGCCTGTATATAAAAGCCTGTCCCTCCCGTCAGGACCGGTACTCTTCCGTGATCCAGGATATCCTGTACAGCCTCACGGGCCATTGTCTGAAATCTGGCGACATGAAACGGTTCTTCCGGCTCCAGTACATCGATCAGATAATGAGGGATACCGCGCTGTTCTTCAGGAAAAATTTTTGCCGACCCGATATCCAGTCCTTTATACACCTGCATGGAATCAGCAGAAACGATAGAACCTCCTATCTGCTCTGCCAGTTTCAGAGACAATTCTGTTTTTCCAGCCGCCGTCGGACCTGCCAGTACGACCAGCGGCGATGAGCGTTCACCCATGATGTCTCTCCCGTACTTTATAGAATTCTCTTGAATTTTCTGTCGAGATCTGCACGGCTCATGCGGATGATCGTCGGTCTTCCGTGCGGACAGTGATAGGGATTTTCCAGACCGAGCAGTTCATCAAACAGTGCATCTGCCTCGGCAAAGGACAGGGCTGTATTTCCCTTGACAGCTGCTTTGCATGACATCGATGCTAGACGTTCTGCAATAGATTCTGCCGGTATATCCCCTGTTTCTTTCATCTGATCCAGAATATCCGTAAACAGCTCTCTTGGATCGATACGGTACAGATTCGCAGGAATTGCCGTGATCTTAAACGCATCTCCGCCGAATTCTTCTATTTCGTAACCGAGACTTTCAAAAACAAGGAGGCGGGATCGGAGTATAGCAGCACCTGCCGTCCCGGGTTCCACCACAACAGCAGGAAACAGCATCTGCGACGTGATCGTTTTCTCTCTGTACTGCCGCATCATTTTTTCATAGAGCACCTTTTCGTGTGCCGCGTGCTGGTCAACTATATACAGACTGTCTTCATATTCCATCAGCCAGTATGTATCAAAAACCTGCCCGATCAGCCTGTGCATCCTGCGTGCCTGTTCACTCAGTACAGGCACATGTTCAAGAAGAGACTGCTGTGAAACAGAATACTCCGCGGGCTTTTCCCGGACTGCCTCTTTATGATCTTCTGCCGGAATTTCAGGATACGCGGCGGCTTTGACGGAATCATATTTCTGCAGCTGCTGCATCCCGGATCTGCGTGCCGTCTCAAACGGTTCCGGTACGGAAACGGGTTTTCTTTCAAGTACCGGCGTCTCTTTCTTTATCTCAGACGGTTTTTCTTCTTTCCCAGGCGCCGCATCCGGTATATGTTCACCGGAAAGAAGTGTGTTCTGGATTGCCAGACAGAGCATCCGGAATAGCTTTTCTCTGTCAGAGAATCTTACTTCTTTTTTTGTCGGGTGTACATTCACGTCGACAAGTGTGCCGTCGATATCCAGATTCAGGATGAGGAACGGATAGCGGTGCTGCATCAGATAGCCGTGATACCCCTCCTCTGCCGCTTTGGAGAGCGTATCGTCTTTGACAGGACGTCCGTTCACGAAAAACAGTTCTCCTGCCCGGTTGCCTTTCGCTGTAATACTTGTTCCCAGAAATCCTGTCACTCTGATCCCCGGTTCTTCCGCATGAAAAGGGATCAGATTCTTCGCTGTGTCACGTCCGTATATCTGATATACGACAGACCGGATATCACCGCTGCCGTCTGTGACAAGTCCGGTGCGCCCTTCCTGTATACAGGTAAATGAAATCTTCGGATGAGAAAGTGCCAGGTTTTCTACAAAACCGCGCACATAGCTGCCTTCTGTCGCCGGAGTTCTGAGAAACTTTTCCCGGACGGGCGTATTATAAAACAGATTGCGCACAAGAAATGTTGTACCGTCAGGTGCACCGACTTCCTCAAGAAGGGATTCTTCCCCGCCTTCGATCACATACCGGGTTCCTGTCAGTTCTTCCGTTGTCTTTGTGATACACTCGACCTGCGCGACGGAGGCTATGCTCGACAATGCCTCCCCGCGAAACCCGAGCGAAGTGACAGCCGTCAGATCCTCTGCCTTCCTTATCTTACTTGTGGCATGACGCAGAAACGCCTTACGCACCTGATCAGCCGGTATACCGCATCCGTTATCCGTGACACGGATCAGTCTTCTTCCTCCCTCACGGATCTCAACGGTTATGGCGCCGGCCCCCGCATCAATGGCATTTTCTACAAGTTCCTTCACAACGGATGCCGGTCTCTCGACTACTTCACCGGCTGCGATCTGATCGATCGTTTCCCTGTTCAGGAGCTCTATCGTTCTGTTCACCATCTGTTTTTTACCTCACTCTGCAGATGATCCAGTATATTCAGCGCTTCAAGCGGTGTCAGTGAAGCAATTTCCAGATCAAGTATCTCCTGAATGATCTTGTCATTATCTGTCGTATCGAACAGACTCATCTGCTGCAGTTCCATTGAATTATAGCGAATTGGCCTGGAACGTTTTCCGCTGTCTGCTGTCAGATCCTTGACCGCTGCCGTGATATCCGCATCGGATAGCTGATCCACCAGTTCTTTGGCCCGCTGCAGAACGACTTCCGGCACACCGGCGAGGCGCGCCACCTGAATCCCGTAACTCTTATCTGCTCCGCCCTGTACGATCTTCCGCAGAAAAACGATATCGTCACCTTTTTCTTTTACTGCTATACAGTAATTGCGTACTCCCTGAAGTTTTCCCTCCAGTTCTGTCAGCTCATGATAGTGCGTCGCGAACAGAGTCTTGGCTCCCAGTTTTTTTGTGTCAGCTATATATTCCATTACGGCCCATGCAATGGAAAGGCCGTCAAATGTACTGGTGCCGCGCCCGATCTCGTCCAGGATCAGAAGACTTTTTGCTGTTGCATTCCGGAGGATATTTGCTACTTCATTCATCTCGATCATGAACGTACTCTGTCCGCTCGCCAGATCATCTGAAGCGCCGACGCGGGTAAAAATGCGGTCAACGATCCCGATATCAGCAGAGGCGGCCGGCACAAAAGAACCGATCTGCGCCATCAGAACGATCAGTGCTGTCTGCCTCATATATGTCGATTTTCCTGCCATGTTCGGGCCGGTAATGATCGCAACACGATGATCCTTTCCGTCAAGAAACGTGTCGTTTTCTATGAAAAGCGTATCCTTAAGCATCTGTTCCACGACAGGATGCCTTCCGCCGCGGATATCGATCTTTCCTTTTGTGTTGATCTTAGGACAGACATAGCGGTTTCTTCCGGCCACATAAGCAAATGAAGCAAAGACATCCAGGGCTGCGACTGCTGCCGCCGTTTTCTGGATGCGTTCCACATGCAGGGCGATCTCATCCCGGATCTCGCAAAATAATCCGTATTCCAGAGATGACAGTTTTTCTTCGGATCCCAGTACTTTTTCTTCGATTTCTCTGAGCCTGTCCGTCGTATACCGTTCTGATCCGGTAAGTGTCTGTCTTCTGGTGTAGTAATCCGGCACTTTATCCTTGAAAGAATTCGTTACCTCTATACAGTAACCGAACACTTTGCTGAATTTGATACGCAGGGTGCGGATCCCTGTTTTTTCCCGTTCCTCTGCCTCCAGCTCTGCCAGCCATGTTTTTCCGTCACGCCCGGCTGCCCGGTAGGCATCCACACGTTCATTATAACCATCCCGGATAATACCGCCGTCTTTCATCGCAAGCGGCGGATCGTCCTGTATAGCGGCGGCGATCATATCCCTGAGATCCTCGAGCGGATCAAGATCTTCCCCGATCTGCCGAAGCAGAGTGCCGGACATGCTCATCAGAAGCTGCCGGATAAAAGGAAGCATCTCCAGCGACGAGCGGAAAGCCAGCAGATCTCTCGGGTTGGCGGACTGATAGACGATCCGGCTTCCAAGTCTTTCAAGATCATAGACAGGCTGCAGATACTCTCGGATCTCGTCACGTATCATCGGCATCGATACAAGTTCCTGCACAGCCTGTAGACGCTTTCTGATCTCCTCTGCCTGTATCAGCGGCTGTTCCACAAAGGAACGCAGCATCCGTGCCCCCATGGCTGTTTTCGTTCTGTCCAGGATACCGAGAAGAGAACCTTTTTTCTGTTTCTCGCGCAATGTCTCCACGAGTTCCAGGTTGCGTCTCGTAGCACTGTCCAGCAGCATAAACCGGTCTGAATAATATGGGGTGATGCGCGTCATCTGCCCCATGGAATTCTTCTGCGTCTCAAATAAATACTGGAACAGCGCTCCGGCAGCGATAACGCCGGAACTCATATCACTGATCCCGAGTCCTTTGAGGGAAGCGACGTGAAAATGCCGCTTCAGTACATTCTCGCATGTCTCGTCCTCAAAATAACGGTCTTCCAGTGCTGATATGGCGATATGCAGCCGCTCACACAATTCGTCTGTTCCCAGAGGTGACATGCGGAGTGCCTGATTGCAGATGATTTCGGACGGCATAAATTTCTGGACCTCATCCAGCAGCTTGCCTCCCTCTTCCATCTCGGAAACAAGGCATTCACCTGTAGAAATATCCGCCGCGCAGAGGCCGAAATGATCTGCCAGAGCCACAATGCTCATCAGGTAATTGTGTCGTGTCTCATCCAGTTCCTCCGGACTGATGATCGTTCCGGGTGTGACCACGCGGATCACTTCCCGTTTCACGATCCCTTTAGCTGTTTTGGGATCCTCTACCTGTTCGCATACGGCAACCTTATATCCCTTTTCTACGAGACGGGCAATGTACGTATCGGCCGCATGAAACGGTACACCGCACATCGGAGCCCGTTCTTCCAGGCCGCAGTCTTTTCCGGTAAGCGTCAGTTCCAGTTCTCTGGATACCGTCTTTGCATCATCAAAAAACATCTCGTAAAAATCACCGAGACGATAAAACAGGATACAGTCGGCATATTCTTCTTTCGTAGCAACATAATGCTGCATCATGGGTGATAAAGCCATGGTATCGTACTCTTTCATTCTGACCGGGCCTGTGTGCCCAGATAATAAAATCCCCTGCATTCATCCAGTCTGACCGGAACAATTTCTCCAATCAGAGATTTGCTGCCCGGAAAATGAACGACTGTATTATTTCCCAGACGGCCGGTCACCAGATCTTTTTGCTGTGTATTTACAGACTCCACGAGAACAGGCATGACCTGTCCGGTAAACCGTGCTGTCTGTTCCCTTCCGATCGTCTGTACCAGCGTGAGCAGTCTGTCGAAACGATCATGCATGGTATTTTCGTCGATCTGATCACTCATTGAGGCGGCCGGTGTACCTGTACGCCTGGAATACAGGAATGTAAACGCACTGTCGTACCGTACTCTGCTGACCACATCCAGTGTCTCCCGGAAATCCTCTTCTGTCTCTCCCGGAAAACCGACGATGATGTCAGTCGTAAGAGATATATCCGGTATGGCAGAACGAATTTCTGAAACCAGTTCAAGATACCTCTCTTTGGTATAGCGCCGATTCATTTTTTCCAGTATCCGCGTACTTCCTGACTGCAGCGGCAGATGCAGATGTCTGCAGATCTTGGGATTGCGTGCCATTACCCGGATCAGTTCCTTGGAAAGATCTTTTGGATGTGAGGTCATAAAACGGATCCTGTCAATTCCGTCAACCTCTGCCGCACGGTCCAGAAGCTCCGCAAAGGTCACAGGCTCCTGCAATGTTTTTCCGTATGAATTCACATTCTGACCGAGCAGCATGATCTCTTTCACGCCGTCCTGAGCCAGTGTACGGATTTCATTCAGAATGTCCTCCGGGCTGCGGCTTTTTTCCCTTCCGCGCACATAGGGTACAATGCAGTAGCTGCAGAAATTATTGCAGCCGAACATGATATTCACGCCCGATTTGAAATGATATTTTCGGATCTTGGGCAGATCTTCAACGATCTCATCGGTATCCTTCAGGATCGCAATGAACTGTTCCTG
Source organism: uncultured Lachnospiraceae bacterium (assembly GCA_902783945.1). Taxonomy (GTDB): domain Bacteria; phylum Bacillota; class Clostridia; order Lachnospirales; family Lachnospiraceae; genus Bilifractor. The sequence continues at coordinate 3,444 of CACZSZ010000192.1, read as the reverse complement.
CGGCGATTCCAGAACACATGCCACCAGTTCCGGAAGCCTGTACAGGTTGTGTGTACCGAACACCATGTTGACATAGGGATAATTCCGGCGTATTGCCTCGATCACCCCCGGTTCCTGCATCATACAGCCGCACAGAGCAATGATCTTATCCGGATCCTTCTTCTTCATGGAATGCAGATAACCCAGGCGCCCGTATATTTTTGTATTGGCATTCTCGCGCACTGTACAGGTGTTGTACAGAACCAGGTCTGCCTCTTCTGTATCTGTGATCGTGAAACCGATCTCAGCCAGCATGCCCCGCAGTTTTTCCGAATCACGTGCATTCATCTGGCATCCGAATGTAATGCAGGCCGCTGTAAGCGGCCTTCCTTTTCGTTCCGATGCTTTTTGCAGACCTCTCTGCGCCCTGTGCAGCCAAATCTGTCGCTCCATATCAGGACCTCACCTGTCCGTTTCCGTATATTACATATTTTGTTGTGGTCAGAGCCTTCAGTCCCATCGGTCCGCGGGCATGAAGCTTCTGTGTGCTGATACCTATCTCTGCCCCGAATCCGAATTCAAACCCGTCCGTGAAGCGTGTGGAAGCATTTACATAGACGGCAGCCGCATCGATCTCCTGCAGGAACTGCTGAGCATGGGCATAATCATTGGTAATGATAGCCTCCGAGTGTCCGGTATTATACCGGTTGATATGTGAGATTGCTTCCCCGATCGTATCGACCGTACGGACAGAAAGGATCCTGTCCAGATATTCTGTACCCCAGTCCTCTTCTGCAGCAGGGACCGCCCCCGGCATACAGGCAAGTGCGTCTTTGTCACAGCGCAGTTCCACCATTTTTTCCTTCATGGCCGGAAGCAGTGCAGCTGCAAGTGCAGGCAGGATCTCCCTGTGCACGACAAGTGATTCACAGGCATTGCAGACCCCAAGACGCTGCGTTTTGGCATTCAGAATAATTCGTACAGCCATATCTATATCAGCGGATGCATCCACAAAAATGTGACAGTTTCCTGTCCCCGTTTCGATCACCGGAATCGTACTATTCTCCTTGACAGAACGGATCAGTCCCGCACCTCCGCGCGGGATCAGAAGATCTACATAGGTATCCAGATGCATGAATGCACGCGTTGTTTCCCTGTCAGTCGCCTCGATCAGCTGAATAGCATCTTCGGGCAGTCCGTCTTCTGCCAGGCTCTCTCTAAGACATGCGACGATCGCCGCATTGGAACAGATGGCATCACTGCCGCCTTTCAGGATCACTGCATTTCCGGTATAGAACGTCAGAGCGAATGCATCAGCCGTGACATTCGGCCTTGCCTCATAAATGATTCCGATCACACCGATTGGAACCCGGCAGGTACCGATCAGCAGCCCGTTCGGTCTGCGTTTCATTTCTTCAATCTCACCGATGGGGTCGTCCAGAGAAGCAACCTGCTCCATACCTTCCGCCATAGCTTCGATCCGTTCTTCAGTCAATTTCAGACGATCCTGCAAAGATTCCGGCATGCCGGCATTGCGGGCTTTATCCATGTCCTTTTCATTAGCCTGCAATATGATGCTGGCTTTCTGCCGCAGAGCATCAGCTGCATGACAGAGCCCGTTCTTTTTCTGTTCGCCGGTCAGTTTTTTCATCATGGTCTCTGCCTGACGGGCAAGTTTCCCAAGATTTTCCAGATTGTTCATATAGTACCTCATCTCCTTCTGATACTCTATGCCTGTGATCACTCCATCTGTTCCATGAAATTCAGCAGATAGAACTCATCCTTTTTGTCCGGGAGAAACAGTGTCCCTACCCTTTCTCCCTGTAAAATTCTGTGAAGAATATGAAAGTCTTCTCCGCTGGCGATCAGCATCTGCACACCGGCCATAGAAGCCACCTGCGCCGCAGACAGTTTTGTCGCCATGCCTCCTGATCCTACATTGCTTCCTGTAGACTCTTTTCCCATATGCATGATCGCATCATCCAGCGATTCTACCGTCTCTATAAACTTTGCATCGGGATTTCTGTGCGGATCATCGGTATACAGCCCGTCGATATCCGACAGAAGGATCAGCAGATCTGCATTGATCAGTGCTGCCACAACTGCTGAGAGATGATCGTTGTCTCCAAATACCGAAAACAGATCCAGCTCATACGTGGCGATCGTATCATTCTCGTTGACGACCGGTATTACTCCGCGGGAAAGCAGTTCGTTGAATGTATTTCTTGTATTGAACCGGTTCAGGTTGTCCAACATGGTGTTTTTTGTCATCAGAATCTGGCTGCAGATCTGATTATATTCCGAAAACAGCTTCTGATAGAACATCATGAGACGCGCCTGACCGACAGAAGCACATGCCTGTTTTTCGACCAGGGAACCGCTGCGGTTTTCCAGTCCGAGCACGGCACGTCCTGCCATAACTGCTCCCGATGAAACCAGAACGACCTCTTTTCCCTGATTACAGAGATCACTGATCTCCCTGACCAGGATCTCAAGCTTGACAAGATCCAGTTTACCTGTGTTTTTGTGCTGTATAGACGAGGATCCGATTTTTATCACGATGCGGTGGCTTTCTTTCAGCGCATCCCGCAGTTCCTGTGGGTTTTTGCTGTCTGCTGCTTTCATACGTTTTTCTCCTCCGGGAATTCTGCATCCCGTGTAATGCCAAGTTCCTGCAGAACAGCCTCCTGTCTGTTTTCCATAACAGCAGCCTCCTGTTCTGTCATATGATCATATCCAAGAAGATGCAGTGTACTGTGAGCCGTCAGAAAAGCTGTCTCCCGCCGCAGACTGTGTCCGTACTCCTCTGCCTGGCTCCTTACTCTTGCCGTGTTGATCACAATGTCTCCAAGACAGAGTTCTCCGGTATCAGGATCAAAACAATCCTGTTCTTCCCCTTCTTCCAGAAAACTGAAATCCGCCGGTTCCCGGAACGGTACCAGCGGGAAGGAAAGCACATCTGTAACGCAGTCCCGCTGTCTGAAGCAGCGGTTGCGATTCTGAATTTCCTCATCACCGACAAAACTTACACAGATCTGAGCTTCAAACGGACAGGATTCTCTGCGCAGGACTTCGCCGATCACGGCCTCAAGTAAAGGTTCTGCGTCAAAAGGAAGTCTGTCCTCTGTCTCATATATCACATCAACCGTCATGAGCTGCTCCTTCTTCTCCGCATGGTATTGCCGCGCTCCGCATATGCGTCCCTGTGCTGTTTAGACGGTTTTTTCTCAAATGCCTCATACGCCTCAACAATCTTCTGGACAAGCGGATGACGCACAACGTCCAGACTAGTCAATTCACAGAACGCAATGCCTTCTACCTTTTTCAGTACACGGACGGCAATATCCAGACCGGATGCCGTACCGGCGGCAAGATCCTTCTGCGTCATATCACCGGTAACGATGACCTTTGATCCGAATCCGATTCTGGTCAGGAACATCTTCATCTGTGAGGGGGTGGTATTCT
>CACZSZ010000191.1 GCA_902783945.1 uncultured Lachnospiraceae bacterium | reverse complement strand
TGTGCTGATTGGGGACAAAACCTATTTCGGAACGGACGGAGCCATCAGGCTGATGGCAGATCTGTACAATGATGCCGAGAAGAAAGGACTTGTCAGCGCCGTGGTCTGATCAAGGTCTTTCAGGACAGAGATTTTATTCGTTATATAGTAATGTGATGTGAGTTTTTGGGCATATGTACGTACCCAGAAGCAGGACTCATAAAAAAGGTATGCCCCGTAAGCACGAAGATGGGTGAGAGGGGCATACTAAAGCAGAAGAGATTAGAAAAGAGTATGCCCGACGGACATAATAGGAAGGGGATCAGATGAGACAGATTGCAATATATGGAAAAGGCGGGATCGGAAAATCCACGACAACACAAAATCTGACGGCGGGGCTGGCAGAACTTGGAAAAAAAGTCATGGTCGTCGGCTGTGATCCCAAGGCGGATGCGACGCGGCTTCTTATGGGCGGCATGGCCCAGAAAACAGTGCTGGATACGATCCGCGACGAGGGCGAGGACGAGGTGGAACTTGCCGATATCATGAAGAAAGGTTTCAATGGCATTCGGTGCGTGGAGTCGGGCGGACCTGAGCCGGGCGTCGGCTGTGCCGGCCGGGGTATTATCACGGCCATCAACATGCTGGAGGATCTCGGTGCTTATGACGACGATCTGGATTTTGTTTTTTATGATGTACTGGGTGATGTTGTCTGCGGCGGGTTTGCCATGCCGATCCGTGAAGGAAAAGCGAAAGAAATCTATATCGTTGCCAGTGGCGAGATGATGGCTATGTACGCGGCAAACAACATATCCAAAGGGATTGCCCGTTACGCGAAAAGGGGCGGCGTCCGTCTGGGCGGGATCATCTGCAACAGCCGCAACGTGGATCATGAACAGGCACTTCTGGAGGCATTTGCCAAAGAGCTTGGCACAAAGCTTTTATATTTTGTGCCCAGGGACAATATCGTGCAGCATGCCGAGATCAATCGCAAGACGGTCATCGAGTACGCGCCGGAGAGCAGCCAGGCACAGGAATACCGGAGTCTGGCAAAGACGCTGCTGGAAAACAGTGATTTTGTGATCCCGAGACCCATGACCCAGGACCGGTTGGAAGAGATCCTGCTGGAGCATGGAGTGGGATGAGATCCTGATTTCAAAGAGTCGGAAAAAGAGAATTGGTGGCGTGCAGCGGTCTCTTGTGGTACACTGCTTTTGATTGTTGTCTGTCGTACAGGAGGAAGAGCATGCGGATCTGGGGCAAGATCATGAAAAGCAACAGGATGCTGTGGGACATGACCGTCACGGAGGACAGTGACGATACCCGCACCCACAAAATTTTTCATGCGCTGGAAGTGATCTGCCATGCCCGTGATCTGAGCGTGCCGATCTGGCTGGATACGAATGTCCGCGATTTTCAGCAGTATAAAAAGACTCGTTTCGGACAGGACAGCTTTGTGGGCGAGCAGATCGAATTTGATTTTCTGGAATTTCAGATCCTGGAGGAGTGAGCCTCAGAGAAGAAAGCGAAAGAAAGTTTCATAGAAGAAAATCCCGGGAGAAAAATTTTTCCGGTAATCAACAAAAGAAAAGTGTAATAACAGCAGTAAACAGCAGGAGGCAGTACAGATGATGGAACTGACACAGGGCGGTGTATATCTTGCCGGCGGAGAGACGCTGGTGCCGGAAGGAAAAGAAGCGGCGGCGCAGCTGCGCGCGATGGGACTCGCGATCCCGGCGGAGGCCGGAGAGGGCCGCACTCCGGAAGAAGAAAAGAAACTGCAGGAACAGGCCCGTAAAGGTACGATGGCCTATCGGATCCTGCAGGCACACAATACATCAGGCAATATGCAGGAGCTGCAGATCAAATTTGACAGGATGGTCTCGCATGATATCACGTTTGTCGGGATCATTCAGACGGCTCGTGCGTCCGGACTGGAAAAGTTCCCGATTCCCTATGTGCTGACAAACTGCCACAATTCCCTGTGTGCGGTCGGCGGTACGATCAATGAGGATGACCACATGTTCGGTCTGTCCTGCGCCAAGCGGTACGGCGGTGTCTATGTACCGCCCCATCAGGCCGTTATTCACCAGTATGCCAGAGAAAAGCTGGCCGGTGTCGGCAGGATGATCCTCGGATCCGATTCCCATACCCGCTATGGTGCGCTGGGCACAATGGCTATGGGTGAGGGCGGTCCCGAACTGGTAAAGCAGCTGCTGAACAAGACTTATGACATTTCTCTTCCGGATGTCGTCGCCGTCTACATGACCGGCAGACCTGTTCCGGGCGTCGGCCCGCAGGATGTGGCTCTGGCGATCATCGGCGCTGTGTTCGAGAAGGGCTATGTAAAGAATAAAGTAATGGAATTTGTCGGACCTGGTGTGGCGGAACTTTCTGCGGATTTCCGGATCGGCATCGACGTCATGACGACGGAAACGACGTGTCTGTCTTCCATCTGGCAGACCGATGACCGCACAAAAGAATTTTATGAAGTGCACGGCCGTCCGGAGGATTATGAACAGATGAGTCCGGAACCGCTGGCTTACTACGACGGATGCATTCATGTTGAGCTGGACAAGATCCGCCCGATGATCGCCATGCCGTTCCATCCGAGCAATGTATATACTATCGAGGAATGCAACGCCAATCTGAAAGATGTCCTGGAGGATGTCGAAAAGCGGGCGGCCGTTTCTCTCGGCGGAAAGGTGGAATTCAATTTAAAGAACAAGATCCATGGCGGCAGACTGCTGGTCGATCAGGGTATTATCGCCGGCTGTGCGGGCGGTGGTTTTGAAAACATCTGCGAAGCAGCGGATATTCTGCGCGGGCAGTATATCGGCAGCGACGCTTTCACGCTGAGCGTGTATCCGGCAAGTACGCCGATCTACATGGAACTGGCAAAGAACGGTGTCCTGGCCGAACTGACAGGAACAGGTGCTGTCGTTAAAACTGCATTCTGCGGTCCGTGCTTCGGAGCGGGCGACACACCGGCGAACGGCGATCTGTCGGTCCGTCATACGACACGGAACTTCCCGAACCGCGAGGGATCCAAGGTCCAGAACGGACAGATCGCTTCGGTCGCCCTGATGGATGCGCGCTCGATCGCGGCGACGGCGGCCAACAAGGGGTATCTGACTCCGGCGACAGAGTTTGCCGGCGAGCGGCGCCATCTGCAGTATCATTTCGACAGCAGCATTTACGATCACCGCGTATTCGACAGCCATGGCGAGGCAGATCCCTCCGCAGAAGTGCGGTTCGGTCCGAATATCAAAGACTGGCCGGCCATGGCAGCGCTTCCTGAAGATATGCTGCTGAAGGTCGTCTCCGAGATCCACGATCCGGTCACGACGACGGATGAGCTCATTCCGTCCGGGGAAACTTCTTCCTACCGTTCCAATCCGATGGCGCTTTCCGAATTTGCGCTTTCCCGCAAGGATCCGGCGTATGTCGGCAGGGCAAAAGCAGTACAGACAGCTCAGAAAGCGATTGAAAACGGGGAGACACCCGCAGAGGCATTCCCTGAAATACAGACTGTGGCTGCGGCTGCGGCGGAAAAATTCCCGATACTGCAGGCGCTTCTTAAAAAAGCGGACACCGGCGCGGTATCAGAAGGCCGCAGCATCGGTGTCGGTTCTACGATCTTTGCCGTCAAACCGGGTGACGGATCTGCCAGAGAACAGGCGGCATCCTGCCAGAAAGTTCTGGGCGGCTGGGCCAACATTGCCAACGAATACGCCACCAAGCGCTACCGCTCCAATCTGATCAACTGGGGTATGCTGCCCTTCCTGATCCCGGAAGGTGATCTTCCGTTTGCAAACGGCGACTACCTGTTCATTCCGGATATCCGCAAAGCAGTGGAAGATAAGGCAGAAGAAATTACAGCCTGGAGGATCGGTTCGGAGAACGGAGCCGCGGAACCGCAGGCATTCACGATGCGTCTCGGCGATCTGACGGATGATGAGCGCGAGATCATTCTGGATGGCTGTCTGATCAATTATTACCGGAATCACTGACACGGGAAAAGAAACCATCGGAGAACCGGGCATGGAGACGACTGAGAAGAACATCGGGAAAACAATGGAAAATACAACTGCCGCCGTGCCGGAGGATACCCCGGCCGGAAAGAAAACGGGCAGCCGGGTCCTGGCGTGGATATGCCGCATTTTCGGGATCCTGTGTATAGCGGCGGTGGCGGCGACATTGCTGATCACTGTAGTGCCGCTGAAGAGAGGATATAGTGAATATTATGTCATCAGCGGCAGTATGGAGCCGCAGGTACCGATCTACAGTATCCTCTATGCACTTCCCGTGGATCCGTCCACTTTACAGGAAGGAGATATTGCTTCCTTCAAGGTCGGTTCGACGACGGTTGTTCACAGAGTCAAGATCAACAATGTCGAGAAACGCACGCTGGTTACGAAAGGCGATGCCAACGAGGACGTGGATTTCCGTGAGATCAGCTATGATAAAGTCCGCGGAAAGGTCGTCCGGCAGTTTCCGGTGCTTGGTGAAGTACTGATGATGTATCTGACGAGATGCGGAAAGATCCTTCTGGTCTTTCTGACAGCGGTAGGTATACTCCTGATCATAGCTGCCCACAAAATGTCAGAATATTCCAGAAATAAGAAGAGAAAAATTGAAACAAGGGAAAAATAATTAAAAAGAGTATTGACAAATCGAGATTATACTGCTATTATACAGATACAAAGTAAATGAAGCAGCGCCTGAAGGAAGATCAGGCGGAGGCCCGGAGAAAAAGACGGGCGTTGACAATTAAAGAAGGAGGTACAAGCCAATGGGAAATCCACCGGAAGTATTCCTTCAATATGAGAGTGGTACTGTATA
>CACZSZ010000190.1 GCA_902783945.1 uncultured Lachnospiraceae bacterium | reverse complement strand
CGATCACTTCACCGAGGTTATCCATTCCGATCACATCCACGAGTGATTCAAATTTCTTCAGGTTCAGGACGGTTTCTTTGGTGCATCTGAGAGTGTCGTCTCTGTACGGGAAAATATCCACGGCCATGTATCCGTCATATTCATATTTCTTGAGATAATAGAACATCTCGATATATTCTATATGCCGAACCGTACCGGCGATCATGTCGTCGTCCCATATGTTATAGTTGTCGTTTACGTGCATTGTCCACAGCTTGCCCATTTTGGCTGCCAGAGAGACTGTCTGTGCGACATTCTGCTGTGCCTGCCAGACATGACCGAGATCGATCGCCAGACCGACATTCGGGCGGTCTACTTCCTTACAGTACAGAAGAGCGGTAGAGACCGTATCGATAATGCAGCGGTTCCGCGGCTCACGGACTTTGCCTTCCAGCGTGATCCGGACATCCGGACGATAATCGGCCAGCTGGCGGATCGCATCCACAAGATCATCGAACTGTTTCATGTAGTCGACCTGCAGCGGATAGTCAAATCCATCCTGTCCCAGCCACAGGGTGATCGGTGCGTCGCCCTTCAGACCGGCGTTGAAGTCCATGGCCTTTTTGCAGAGCTCGATCGCTTTTTCACGGACGGCAGGATCCCTGTTTGTCAGAGAGCCGTTCTGCCACCTTCTCTCACCGAACAGATTCGGGAACGTAGAGCTGATGATCAGCCCGTATTTGTCCATCAGTTCATTGACCGCATTGGGATCGGAGTTGATCCCCTCTTCCGCATAATACAGGTCCAGGGCATCCAGCACGCCGAGTCCGGCCAGTGCGTCCACTTCTTCCTGAAAACTGTTTTTGATCTCTTCGGGATATTTGTAACCCTCCCGCATAAAACGATCACAATTCTGCCCCTCCGCACTTTACCGGCGGGCACTTTCTGTCTCTGCTGTGCTGTACTCTTTATAATAACAGAAAACTTGCTATTTTCCTATCCCGTAACTGATGTTACAATAAGTTATCGCTGCAGCCTGCCGGAGCAAAGACCCTGAGAGCAGGCTGGAAAATGCACAGAAAGAAAAGAGGAACCATGAAAAAACCGAACACTTTCCAGACCATTCTGTCTGTTGCCTCCTGTAAAGCAACGCGTGCCATTCTCCGCAAAACGGGGCGGGGCGGAACCGCGCTTCCGGGAATCGTTGCCATGAAGGCTGCGAAAAATATACTGTCAAAAGTCTCCGAGGGGATGCAGACCATCGTCGTCACCGGCACGAACGGCAAAACGACCAGCTGCAATATGATCGAACATGCGCTGACATACGGCGGGCATGACTGCCTGCGGGACAAATCCGGTGCCAACATGCTCCACGGCATCGCCGCCGATCTGATCTCGGAGGCGGACTGGCGCGGCAATTCAAAGCATCCGTACGCCGTTCTGGAATGTGATGAAGCCGCTCTGAAGCTGCTCGTACCGTACTTCCAGCCGGAAGTGATCGTGGTCACGAACCTGTTCAGCGACCAGGTAGACCGCTACGGCGGTGTGCAGAACACTCTGGAAGAGATCCGCGCCGGCATAAAGCTGAGTCCGGAATCGACACTGGTCCTGAATGCCGAAGACCCTCTTTCTGCTTCTCTGGCACAGAATGTGCCGAACCGTGTCGTCTGGTACGGTCTTGAAAAATCAGTCGGCGTACAGGGAAATGTGGATCTGGCCGACGCGGGTGTCTGCCCTGTTTGCGGCTGCGAATATACTTACGATTATCACATCTATGCGCATCTCGGCGGCTTCCGCTGCCCGAAGTGCGGATACCGCCGGCAGATGCCGGATGTGGCTGTCCTTTCCATAGACAAGAAGGGAACTGACGGCAGCACCATCCATCTGGAAACTGACGGCGTCACACAGGAAGTGCACGTAGCGCTTCCGGCTGTCTACAACGTCTACAACGCGGCCGCGGCAGTGGCCGCCGTCAAGGCGCTGTATCTGCCGGCTCAGGAAGCCATCGACTCCCTTTCCAGCGTACACTCCGCTTTCGGACGTCTGGAGACATTTGATCTTGACGGCATAAGTCTGCAGATGATCCTTGTGAAAAATCCGGCCGGCTGCAATCAGGCCTTTTCTTACGTGACCGGTTTTGACGAGGATTATACCGCAGTCCTCTGCCTGAACAATCGTACCGGTGACGGACACGACATTTCCTGGATCGAGAATACAGATTATGAAAAACTGACCTCCGACCCGCATCTGAAAAAGATCTATGTCGGCGGAGACTGTGCCGACCAGCTCTGGGCTCGTCTGGAAAAGGCTGATGCAGAAGAAGCTGAAATGGAGCGGATCACTGATTATCCCGGGCTTGTCAAATCTCTCAAAGAAGACGGCCGCCCGGTCTTCATCCTGCCCAACTACACAGCCATGATGGATCTGCGGCAGGTTCTGACACAGGCCACAGGAAATAAGGAATTCTGGGAGTAACTTCCCGCTCATTAAAACAACAAAACAGTACCGCCGCGGACTATTCAAATGACATATTGATGGCCGCCGGCGGTACTGTTGTATTTGCTTTCAATATTATTTTTTCTTATTTCAGGAACCCGTTGATGATCTGCTCTTCTGCTTCCTGCTCGGTCAGACCCAGGGTCATCAGCTTGATGATCTGGTCGCCGGCGATCTTGCCGATGGCGGCTTCGTGAACCAGGGCCGCGTCGACGTCATTGGCTTCAAGCCCGGGAACAGCCAGGATCCGGCCGCGGTCCATGATGATGGAATCACACTCAGTATGGCCGGAGCAGGGCGCATTGCCGATGATCTTAGCATCAAATTTCTGGAAGGAATCGTCACGCGCAACGGAACGGGAGACCACGTCCGCCGTAGCCCCTTCGCCGTTCAGATTGACCACGTAGGTGCTGATGGCGCGCTGTTCACCGTGTGTCATCAGACGTTCCCGCACGAGAAGCTTTGCGCCGGCTGCCAGTTCCGCCGTCGTATCACGTGTCGTGTCGTCAACTCCCTTGATCTGGACCATTTCCATTTCAACGGTACTGTTTTCTTCCTGATACACTTCTGTTCCCGGATTCAGGATACGCTTGCCGCTTCCTGTACCGGATCCGTAATGTTTCTCCACATATTTGATCTTCGCGTTTTTCCCGACAAAAAAACGGTGAATACCGTCGTGCTCGGAATCCTGTGTGCCGCAGTTGTCAATGCCGCAGCCTGCCACGATGATCACATCGGCGTCTTCCCCGATGTGAAAATCGTTGTAAACTACTTCCTTCAGGCCGCTCTTTGTCATGACGACCGGGATGTGTACGCTCTCGTTTTTTGTTCCGGGTTTGATATAGATATCGATCCCGTTCCCGCCTTCCTTGGGGATGATCTCGATATTTGCCGTGGACTGCCGGCCCGCGGCCTCGCTGTTGGAGCGGATATTGTAGGCTCCCTCCGGTACCTTGTGCAGATCTGCAACCTCCCGCAGAAGACGCATCTGAATTTCATCCATGCCTAACATATTAGCCATTTATTTCCTCCGCCCTGTCGGGCTGCATTCTCATGTTTGTATATGTATCCACAGCATCATGATACCACGAATTGCTTCGCTGCTTCGCAGCTCCCGCAATTCTGCAAACATTCGAATTCCGCCCTGTCGGGCTGCATTCTCATGTTTGTTCGATCCTCAAACTAACTGCCTGCTCTGTGCAAGCACAGCAGTCAGTTAGTTTTCGTCTCTTGTATCATGCCAGTTTTTCGCAGGCGCGTGTGGCGGATGCTGTTCCGATCAGGCCCGGAAGGACTTCGTCTCTGCCGCCTTCTTCTTCCAGTTTCCCGTCCTTCAGGACGATGATCTCGTCCGCTATATTCAGGATACGTTCCTGATGTGAAATGATCAGTATAGAACTGTCTTTGATGTTCTTTCTCATGTTCTGGAAGACATCGATCAGGTTCTGGAAGCTCCAGAGATCGATGCCTGCTTCCGGTTCGTCGAACACGGACAGCTTCGTCGCACGGGCCAGAACGGTCGCGATCTCGATCCGTTTCAGTTCTCCGCCGGACAGGCTGCTGTTGACCTCCCTGTCAATATAATCATGAGCGCAGAGACCAACCGCCGAAAGATACTCACAGGCTTCCGCCACAGATGTCCGCCTGCCTGTGGCGATCCGGATCAGATCCAGTACCTGGATCCCCTTGAATCGCACCGGCTGCTGAAACGCAAAACCGATTCCCATCTTTGCGCGCTCCGTGATCGATTTTTCAGTAATATCTTCCCCGTTAAAAAGAATCTGTCCGGACGTCGGCTTTTCGATGCCGACGATCAGACGCGCCAGCGTGGACTTGCCGCCGCCATTCGGTCCGGTGATCACGACCAGCTTCCGATCCGGAATCGTCAGGCTGATGTCGCGGATGATCTCTTTGTCCGTGCCCTCATCGTCTACGAGAAATGAAATGTTCTTTAATTCCAGCATTTGATCAATTCCCTCTTTTCCTACGGAATACCGGTATATTGTAGCTGTTTATTACCTGAAAATCAAGATTGCATAAAAAACAGGCTCCTGTTTCAGGAGCCCGTTCCAAGCCTGAATCGGCTTATATCATTATTCCATTAAAGTTCTCAGTTCCTCGATCATCTCCTCGTCCTTCAGACGGAATTTGACTTCGACCCGGCGCGATGCATCCATGTCAATGTTGCCCTGGCTGTCCAGAACAGGATTGCTCATGGAATGGCCGTTCACTGTCAGGATATCCCGCAGGGTACGTGACTCGTCTTCGCTCAGGAATTCTCCCTCCGTCTCCAGCAGGAACTGGGCCACGGCGAGAGACCGGCGCTGAGACAGATCCAGATTGTACTCGTAGGATCCGTCCGTATCCGTGTAGCCGTCGATGATGATTTCGGCAACGTTATCCGCATATTTGTCGGAAAGCAGCACATGGCAGTAGATCGGCAGTACCTGCAGAAGCACTTCCTGCCCTTCCTCTGACAGGGTCGTATCGTCATAATCGAACATGACGTTGGAGTCCAGCACCAGCGCACCGGTCTGCGGATCGATCTTGACATTCACGTTGTTGGAGGCAAATTCCTGCCTCAGCGCCTCGATCACTTCGGCTTTGACGCCGATGATCCGGTCGATCTGGGCCTGCTTGTCCTGCAGCTGCTGTGTCTTGGCCGCGATCTCTTCCGCCTGGGAGTCCAGCAGACTCTGCTGTTCTTCCAACGTTGCCTGCTGGGCAGCCAGTGTCGCCTGCTGGGAATCCAGTGCCGTCCGCTGTGCCTCCATCGTAGCCTGCTGCTCTTCGAGCGTTGCCTGCTGTTCTTCCATTGTGGCCTTCTGCTCTGTGAGCGCTGCCTGCTGCGATTCAAGGGTCGTCTGCTTTTCGGCCAGGATCCTGGCCTGTTCCTCCAGTGCAGCCTGCAGCTCATCAAGTGTCAGATTCTGCTCGTCCAGCTTTTCCTTCTGCTCTGCAAGAAGCGCATCCTGTTCCGCCAGTTCTGCTTCCTTTTCCTTCATTTCCGCCGCGTATTCATCCTGAATACGGATCCGCTGTTCCTGTTCGGCCAGTTTTTCCACGTAATTTTTCTGCGCCTGGAACAGCGTGACGCACATGATGAGCACGAAAAGCAGCAGCACACCGGCCATCATATCGGAATAGGAACGCCAGATATTAAAGCCTTCGCCCTCTTTGCGTTTCCGTCTTCGTCTCGCCATATCCTACCTCCGTTCAGGAGAACCATTTGCCCTTTTTTGAGGCACGGCTGTTCAAATCCCTGACGTCCTCCCGGATCTCATCCAGGACCTCGCTCTGACGCTCTTCGGACGCATCGATCAACGTTCCCACTCTGCTCAGGATCCTCTGCTCCGACTCCCTGCTGAGCCGCGCGGCCATGCCCGGATACAGAATGATCTGTTTTCCGTCGGTTCCGGCTACGTCCATCTGGGAGAACACTCTGCGGACCGCATCCAGAGATTCGTTGACGGATGTCTGCGCTGTCTGCAGTTCGGCCATCCGCTTCGGATAATCTTCCAGGATCTTCTCATTCTTCTGATAGATAAAGGCTATCGCCTTCAGCGCTTTTTCGCTGGCCTCATTGGATTTTTCAAACTGCTCGTAGGCCTTTGCCGCTTCCTGCAGATAATTCTGCATTGTCTGGTTGCAGGCCACCCAGAAGCTCGCCGAGTCTTTTTCCGATTTTTGCAGATTCCGGAGGGACTCTTCCTGAATCTTTGTATAGCCTTCCACGATCTTCTGATTCTGCTCTGTCATGAGCGTCACGGACTCCTGCATCTTCGCCTGCATGGCAGAAATTTCTGCCATTGCCGTGCGCATATTCTGCTCGTCCTTCGCAAAGGCCGCTTTCATTTCCTCCGCCAGCTGCTGGCTGGTCTGCTGTGAATAGGCGATGTTCCGGTTGGTCATCTCGTTCAGCGTATTCAGTGTATTCCCGAATTGTGAAAATTCAGTGGAGAAAGCGTCTTTCATCTCCTTTACAAAGGAGTTTACGATGTCCTGCAGGAACATCTGCTGGCTGGTGCTGATGGAAGTCATCATGCTTCCCAGCTGGGTATTGATCTTTTCCAGTGTCGGCGCCATATTGGCGGCAAAACCGTGCGCGACCTGATCAGAAAACTCTTTTGACAGATCACGCATCAGTTCATTCTGTTCCTTCTGGTTGTTGACCAGACGGTTCTGGGCCTCCATCTCCGCAGACGGGACCACCCGGGTATGAAACCGGTCCAGGAACTGATTCAACGCACCCGTCATGGCCTGATATCCGGTCTTTATACTGGACGAACAGAGGATCGACAGAAGCAGACCGTAAATAGACGTCATGAAAGCGACCTTGATCCCGTCGACAAGCGAGGCCACCGACGAGGTCATCGTTTCATAGGTGGATGGCTGGAACGACCGCAGACCCCAGACAAGACCGACAAAAGTACCCAGAATACCAAGGCTTGTCAGAATATCCGGAACGAGCTCCAGCATCCGCTTATGGACATAGCCGTCAACTTCGTCCTCGTTGATGTAGTCCTCGATATCGCAGATCCCGCTGTGGCTTCTGCGGATATCCCGCAGAAAGCTGCTCAGGTTTTTGCTGAACGGCCGGAAGGTATCGATGTCCCGGATCTTTTCCTCAAGCAGCTCGTCCTCTTCCATTTCATCGATCTGCTCGGCGCTGTCCCGCAGCCATTCTGTTACATTTGTCAGCCGGAACGCTCCGCCTGCCAGCGCCGTAATATATAAAACAGCCATGATCCCGAGAAAAACAAGATTATAGATCATTGCCGGACCGAGAATATTTTCCCCGGCCAGTGCGAGTGTCAGCAGAACACAGCCTGCGATCGCAGCCAGAAACAAAAAAGTGTCCCGAACTTTACGTCCCATTCCCAGTCCTCCTGCAGGAAAGCATTAAAAAACACATTGATGATGCCGTAACATCAACATTATAAATCCAAGAAGCATTATTGAAAAGATTTATATTTACACGTCAGAACAGCTGATTGATATACTCCGTGAGCGCTTTTCTGTCATAGAAGTTTTCCGGTTTTACGATCAGGCAGTCCGGATCGATCCCGGTATCCGTGTCGTAATATGAACCATTTTTCATATAGGACATGCGGTTCGGAGACGAGATCTGGAACGAGCTGCCGGCAGCCGTCGACAACGGCAGTACGCTGCAGCTGCCGCCGCCCGACGTCTGGCCCAGAAGTGTCACCCTGTGAGACGCTTTGAAAATATTCGGAACCAGATTGCCGCAGGAAAAACTGTACGGCGAAATGATGCAGTACAGGTTTTTGTCGGACACGGTGTCCTTGTCGTCGAATTCTCCGTCCAGATTGGTATCTACCCGGTATACACCGGTGGAAACTGCTCCTGTCAGAGAATTGCGGACACTCACGGCACCTTCGCCCAGGAACCATGCTGCCACAAAGGCGCCCGCGTCGATGGCCCCGCCTCCGTTCAGGCT
>CACZSZ010000189.1 GCA_902783945.1 uncultured Lachnospiraceae bacterium | reverse complement strand
TCACTTCATTCAGAGTACTGATAGGGTGGCTCACTTTCAAGTCAGCGTTTTATGCCAAAGTGGCTCACTTTCAGAGTAGCATTTATAGTTTATATTGGCATTCAAAATTATTATATCATGAAAACACCAGGCGGGCACAGGCTTCTGATATAAGCTCTGAATCACTAACATCCGACAGCAGCATCATCCCCTGGATATCTTGATATATCACAATCCGCATTGTATGATGATTATCAATATATAATTTGCAGGAGGAAAAAAGATGTCGGATTTTCAGAAAAACTACCAGATCGTTCTGGCACAGGAAGAAGCATTAAGATTTGATCATTTTGATTATCAGGATGCATGGAAGCTCGGAACAATTCTTGCCGAAAAGGCTCTTGCCCGAAAGCTCCCCGTTGCAGTTGAGATTGTTTTGAACGGTTATCTCGTTTTCCGCTATGGCTGCCCGGGGTCGAATATTTCCAACGACATCTGGCTGCAGCGAAAAGTCAACACAGTTACCATGATGCAGGTGAGCACACTGCACACTTATTATATGCCTCTTGTCGGTCAGGATGACATTTGCCGGGACTGGCATCTGGAACCCGATACTTATGCGACGCTGGGAGGCGGTTTCCCCATTATAGTAAAAGGCACGGGTCTGATTGGCGTTGCGGCCGTATCCGGTCTTCCGCACCACCATGATCACGATCTGGTGATCGATGCCATTTCAGAATTTCTGCAGATTGAAGTGGAACGCGTATTGGAAGACTGAAAAAGCAACTTGCTTACTCTTTTTCAGTTACTATATCACCGGTCCAGTCGATGATCCCGCCGAACTCATAGACATTTTTATATCCCATATCCGCAAGCTTCTGCGAAGCCGCTTTACTCCGTCTGCCGCTTCGGCAGTAGACCAGGATGATCTGTTCCAGATCCGGCAGTTCCTCGGGCTGTTCTGATTCGATAGACTCATTCGGAATGCAGACAGCTCCCGGAATATGGCCTTCATCATATTCTTTCTGTGTGCGCACATCCACGATGACATGATCGTCATCTTCAGCCATCATTTCCTTTGCTTTCTCCTGCGAGATCTGGGTATATTCGGCTTTTGTCTCTTCGGCAGCCGCCGGAACAAGAGACATGTTCCAGGCTCCGCACAACAGGACTGATATGATGATCATCAGACTGCATAATACTTTTTTAGATTTCAATGCGTTCTCTGCTTTCATAGAAAACCTCTTACTATGTATACTCCATAATACAGTATGGAAAATGAGTGCAGTTTTCTTAATGCTTCATTCGCATCTACTCCGGTTTTATATTCAACATAATCCGGACTTGTAAACAGCATGTCCATTTCTCACGGGGTAACGTCCCACAAATAATACTTATATCCTGCCTGCCGTATTTTCTTTGCGTAATACCGATAGCCTTTTCTCTCTTTATCAGAAGATATATTGCTGTAGGTGTCCTCACTAAGGTCCTCAGTATAGGGTATATGGAATAATGCATTCGGATCAATATCCAGGATCAGTTCAGAATACTCTTTGATATCAGAAATATTCTCATATCCGATGTTGTACATGACTTTTTCCTCATTATGATTCAATTGCCGTTCCTCCGATAAATCTTCTTTAAAGTTCGATCTCTTCGCCCGGCTCCAGGATCATACGGTCCGGCACATCAAACTGTTCTGCGCGATTTCTGTCAAACAATCCGGCATCCGCCGGAATAACGTGATACGGAATACTGTGCTTTGCCCCCACCAGGGAAGCACATTCCGCGGCTTCGTCCACATCCATGTTATATACGCCGTCACAGCAGAAAAAGCCATAATCTATGTTCTTTTCGGCAAGAAGCGTCATCTGTTCCGTCCTGCTGGTATCCCCGGATACATATACGGAAACTCCGTCTGCCAGCGTCAGAATATAGCCTGTACATACATTACTGTCATGATACGCATTGCAGCCTGCTTCCACTGACTCCACTGTCACATAGCCCAGATCAAAGCTCTGGTGCGATCCGCCTTCCAGTGCATCTTCCCAGGTAATGATCCGGCAGTCCGGAGTTCGGTTTATCACTCTGTCCGGAGCATTGTGATCATAATGATCATGTGTGATCAGGATCAGGTCTGCCGCAGGTTCATACCCCTCTCCAGCAAACGGATCGATATAAATGACTTTTCCTTCAGCAGTCGTAATCCGTATACTGGCGTGTCCCATGTACAGCAGTTTTGCATGTTCTCCCTGAGTCTGACTGTCTTCTTCTGCCCAGACACTTACTCCCGCACAGACCAGAAGCAGAAAACACATAAAAACACAGAAAACAGATGCATGCAGCCTCACTGTAATTTTCCGAAACATGGCTGATCCCCTTTCCTTCTGATCTTATTTCTGGCTCAGTGCATTCTCGTATGCATCATAGGTCGCCTGATCAAAAAGAACCCATTCCACGAGATCCAGCTTGCCCGGATGATCTTCGATAAACTGATTCACAGTATATACTGCGATCTTCGCAGCTTCTTGTACCGGATAGCTGTAGACACCTGTAGAAATTGAGGGGAATGCTATGCTGCGAATTCCTTTCTGAACAGCAATCTGCAGAGAATTACGATAGCAGTCTGCAAGCAGCTGTGCTTCGTTTCGTTTTCCTCCGCACCACACAGGTCCGACTGTATGAATAACATAGTGACATGGGAGATGATACGCATTCGTCAGTTTGGCTTCACCGGTATTGCAGCCGTGAAGTGTCCGGCATTCCTCCAGCAGTTTTGGTCCTGCCGCACGATGGATCGCACCATCCACCCCGCCTCCGCCGAGCAGGCTTCTGTTAGCTGCGTTTACGATTGCTTCGACATCCGATATTCTTGTAATATCACCTTTGACCAAACGTACTATAGTAATGCTCATCACCTCCCATTCCTTCCCTTCCGCTGTTTATATTTCTTTTGAAATACGATCTATATACTCTTTGACCTGATCTGAATATTCACTTTTCTCTTTCACAAGATTTTCCAGCATATCCAGAAGCTCACTGTTTACTTCTCCTTTTTCAGCTATTTTCTGATAGTCTTCCTCAGTAATTTGAGCTTTTCCCCAAACTTCTTTCAGCTTCTCTAATAATTCCTCAACGTTATTTCTGTCTGTAGTCATTTTTTAGTCCTCCTCATGATGTTTATTATTATGTTCTAACTAGGTATTATAATTACCATCATCACTTTGTTCAATTAGCTTTTTGCAATAGAGGCAAGTGCCTCCCCAATAAGCTTCATATCGATCTTCCCGCCGTTTTCATCACTTATCTTTTTTAAGGCGTTCACTATATTGGGCAGATATTCATTAAACATCCTGGCAATCTCTTTATTCCAGTCGACTGAGATCAACTCCAGTTTGTTATCATATACTTTCTGGAAAAGAGCATTGCTGATCTCTCCGGCAGCCAGAGTGATCACTCCGGCAGTTGCAGCATTTAGGGCAGAAGCCGCAATACCCAGTCCGGGAATCGCTTTTAACGCAGACAAGAGCGTTCTCCCGGCTACGGTAGTCGCTCCCACTTTCAGGATCGTATTTACTATCTCATTGGACGCTTCTTTATCCTGAATACCATAAATTCTTGAAATACGCGTAAGCATCCCTGTCTGAAGCGGAACCAGTATTGTCGAATCCGGTATGGGGATCGGTATCGCCCCAACAGCTGCAGCACCGGCAGCAGAGGCTGCAATTACTGCATTCGCCATGGAACTTTTCAGTTTGAGATCTATTTCCCTTATGGTGGATCTCTCCAGCTGTTTTGCTTCGGGAACTAACTCGATGGTTCTCCGTACCAGTGTGTCCAGGCCCATCGGAAACACATTTATGTCATTGTCAATTTTGTATTCCTTTGCAACAACAGGAATGATCCCCTTTACGTTAATGGGTCTTCTTCTATGCAGATAGTTGTATTTCCCAAAGGCCCTTTTAGCCATTGCAATGTTTTCATCGATTTCAAATCTGGAATACGATTTCGTGAACACAACAATGACGGGAACATTTTTCCAATCGTTTGTTACGCTTTTTATATAATCCAGAACGTCCTGGCTTATCCTCTTTGACGTGCCGTCAACGCAGAACCATATTACATGGATCAGCTTTTCAACGTCAGCTGACTTTACCCCTTCTTTGCAGAATCTTG
>CACZSZ010000188.1 GCA_902783945.1 uncultured Lachnospiraceae bacterium | reverse complement strand
TCTCATACAGCTTTCGTGTATTTGAACTATGTCTGCCTCCAACGACAATCATAGCATCTACCTGGCACGCCAGTTTACGTGCCTCAGCCTGGCGCTCGTCAGTAGCGCTGCAGACTGTATTCATAACGGTCTTATAATAACCCCTTTTCCTTAATATTTCAACAATATTTTCAAATTTGCGGGCGTGAAATGTAGTCTGCGCTGCCAGTACGATCTCTTCATTTTCCAAAAGAGGCAGTTCTTCAGCCGCTTCCGGAGATTCTACTACGGCTACTTTTCCCGAGGCCCAGCCGACGATCCCCTTGACCTCGGGATGTGACGGATCTCCGGCTATGATCAGTGTGCGGCCTTTTGTCCCCGCTTCTTCCGCAATATGATGCAATTTCTTTACGAAAGGGCAAGTGGCGTCAATGACTGTAAGACCGGAAGCCTCCATGCGTTCATGCTCCTGCTTGGATACGCCGTGAGAACGTATGACCAGAGTTCCTTCCTGTATATCCTCCAGCTGTTTAAGGTCCGAGATAACACGGACACCTTTCGCTTCCAGTTCTGTGACAACCTGATCATTATGTATGATAGGACCGTAAGTATATACCGGTTTCCGACCTGTTTCACTCTGCTCCGTGACGATCTCCACGGCGCGCCTGACTCCGAAACAGAATCCGGCAGATTCCGCCTTCAATACCTTCATTCAGATCTACGCTCCCTTACGAGTTCCAATATACGTTCTGTGACTTCTTCCACTGAGAGATCCGAACTGTCCAGCAGAACAGCATCTTCTGCCTGGCGCAGAGGGGATTCCGTCCGATTCATATCCTGTCTGTCCCTGGCGCGGATATCCCTTTCTATCTCATCAGGATCCGCTTTTTGTCCCAGTTCCTGCAGATCGAGCATTCTTCGCATTGCACGTACACGCGGACTGGCCGTCAGAAAAATTTTCAGCGGGGCATTTTTCAGGACTACCGTGCCGATATCCCTGCCATCCATAACAACATCCAGATTCCCTGCGATCTCCTGCTGACATTCCACCAGTTTTTTTCTGACTGCACGGTAAGTACTCACTTTTGAGGCAGCCATACCGGCTTCTTCCGTTCGTATTCTGTTATTCACATCCACTCCGTTAAGAAGGACGTGCTGTACTCCTCCGGACATTTCCAGGCTGACGTCAGCCTCCGGAAGAAAAGATTCTACCGTTTTCTCATCATCCAGCGGGACATGACGGTCCGCAAAAAACAGTCCCAGCGCCCTGTACATGGCTCCGGTATCGATATAAACAAATCCCAGCTTTTTTGCCACAATTCTGGCTATAGTACTTTTACCGGCTCCGGCCGGTCCGTCTATGGCGATCTGAAAACCCATTCTGCCCTCCTGTTTTTTTTTACATACATCCGGTGTCTGCTGCCGAGATTCCGGCGCAGTGCCCTGTTGACCATGCTATCTGCAGATTGAATCCTCCGGTAAATGCATCCAGATCAAGCAGTTCTCCGGCAAAATATAATCCGCTGCATATTTTTGATTCCATTGTAGATGGGGATACTTCTTTTATATTGATGCCTCCCTGTGTGATCACCGCCTCACGAAATCCGTGTGCTGCCGTCAGGGTTAGCGGGAATGCTTTGATCAGCGGTATGAAAGATGTTCTTTCAGCTTTTGTCACATCATGTACCGGCTTATCTTCCGGGATTCCAGAAAGCCTCACAATAACCGGCCACAGACTGGCCGGAAAAAGCGGACGTACTGCATTTTTAAAGGTTCTGTTTGGACTCTCGGAAAACAGCCGCAGGATCCGCATATCCAGCTGTACCCCGGACAGCGCCGGCTTAAGATCGATCACGGCAGGAAGATTGTTCTTTTCCAGTGATGCACCGATTACCGAAGAAGCCCGCAGACCCAGCGGCCCGCTGATGCCATCTGCAGTAAACAACATTTCTCCGAACTCCGAAAATGTTTTTTTTCTGCCGTAGGGAATGGTCAGACACACGTTTTTCAGAGAAAGTCCTTCCATTTCCGATATATATTCTTCTTCGGCTGTGAGCGGCACAAGTGCCGGCCTGGTTCCAGTTATCGTGTGAGACAGCGATCCTGCCATGGCATATCCGTCACCTGTGGATCCTGTAGAAGGATAGGAAAGCCCGCCTGTAGCAAGTATCACAGCGTCGCCGCAGACTTCTTCCCCGCTCTGAAGGACAACCCCGCATACACGGCCGTTTTCAGTCCGGATCCTCTCTATTTCTGAGTGCAGCCGAATGCTGACATGCTGTCTGTTCAATCCGCGCTCTATGGCTCGAATGATATCCGAAGCGTGATCCGATACGGGAAATACCCGTTTCCCTCGTTCGGTTTTCAGAGGTGTTCCCAACATCTCGATCCACTGCATGACATCTTCCGGACCAAATCCTGATACCGCACTGTATAAAAAACGGGGATTGGAAACGACATTCTGAAGGAATTCCTGTAATTCAGACGCATTTGTCACATTACACCGGCCTTTTCCCGTGATGTACAATTTTTTCCCAAGTTTTTCATTTTTTTCAAAAAGGATCACATCTGCACCGGCTTCCGCGGCAAAATACGCCGCCGCCATACCGGAAGCTCCACCTCCGATCACAAGGACTTTTCTTTTCGACCCAGTCATTTTTTTTCCTTTCCGGGATCGATCAGAGACATATCCGCCTCTCCGTCTGCCATATTCAATTCATCACGCCTGTAAAACTGGAACTCATCCCAGAATGCATCCTCTTCACGCAGATATCCCGCTACTTCTTTCTGACGTCTGATGCACAGAGCAACGATCAGTGCATTGATCAGACTCATCGGCGCAACAAGCGAATCCACAATAGAAGCCATGTCACTTCTGGCTATAAGATTACAGGAAGAATACAGATTCAGCGGAGAATGGATGCTGTCCGTTATGGAGATCGTACCTGCCTGCCGCGTATTGGCAAATTCCATAGCTTTCAGAGTACGCATGGAATAGCGCGGAAAACTGATCCCGACCAGCACATCCGTTTCCCTGATCCGGATCAGCTGTTCGAATATTTCTTCCATGCTGCTTGTCGTAACCAGCCTCACATCCGGAAAAATCTGATGAAGATAAAAAGACAGAAAAGAGGCAAGCGGAGCACAGCTCCGGATGCCTGTCACATAAATCGTATCCGCCTGCAGCAGCATATCAGCTGCAAGTTCAAACGCCTGTCTGTCGGCCTGTTCCAGCGTCAGTCTGATTTTTTCCATATCGCTGGCAAGAACCATATCCAGGACTTTATCCTGAGGGATCTTACCGTAAGAAAGATCCACATCACGCGCTGCAGAAATGCGGCCGCCGACATATTCATCTACTTGTTTTTGTTTTTTTCTGATGGCCCTGCCGCGCGGACTCAGCCGCGCGAACAGGCCTTCTTCTTTCTGTGCCATAGACTATCAGTTATTGATCAGTTTATCCTCGCCATTCCAGCTGTACAGTTTGCGGATTTCTTCTCCAATCTTCTCGGAAGGATGTTCTGCGGCTTTTTTGCGCAGAGCTTTGAAGTGAGCCTGTCCGCC
>CACZSZ010000187.1 GCA_902783945.1 uncultured Lachnospiraceae bacterium | reverse complement strand
GGATTATAAAAAGAATAATAATGTAAAGTGGAATTTCACAAAATTCCTTATTGACAGAAACGGAGAGATCGTTGCCCGTTTTGAGCCGACAGATGATATGGATAAAGTCAGAGAAAAAATCGCTTCGATCCTGTAAATGACGCCGGCGGTGTTCGTTCGGGCAAAAGTGACATCAGGAGGGAGACAGAAAATGGCAGCACATTTTGAATATGATACACAGTACACCTGTTCCCGGAAGATCCTGTTCGATCTCGAGGAAAATGTTGTATCCAATATTGAGTTTATTGGCGGATGCAACGGTAATCTGAAGGCGATTTCCAAACTGGTCGACGGTTGGACCGTCGAAAAGATCGAGAGTTATCTCAAAGGGAATATCTGCGGAACCAGGCCTACATCCTGCGCGGATCAGCTGGCCATTGCTGTCCGCAGCGCTTATGACCGGCAGCAGAAGGCCTGAGAAAAATGCCTGCAGGACGAGGGTGAGATAATGAAAGGCACCATGGAGAGCACGGAAAGCGGGACCGGTATCCGGGAAAACGGCGGTGTACCGGGTACGGAAGGAAAATATGAAATGCTGAAGCTGGAAAACCAGCTGTGTTTTCCACTGTATGCTGCCGCGCGTGATATTGTAAAAAAATATAATCCATATCTGGAAAAAATTGATCTGACATATACACAATACATCGTAATGATGGTATTATGGGAACACAAAATGATCAGTGCCAGAGAACTGGGGAAAAAACTGTTTTTGGACAGTGGTACATTGACGCCTGTACTGAAAAGTCTGGAGAAAAAAGGGTTTGTCAGGCGTCAGCGTTCTTCAGAAGATGAGCGTGTGCTGCTTGTGACGGTAACGCCGGAAGGCATTGCGCTCAGAGACAGAGCATCTGCCGTGCCGAACCAGGTTGCGAACTGCATCAGGCTGGATGCTGAGGAAGCCATGCAACTGTATGCCCTGCTGTACAAGTTACTGGCAGGAACACAGTAGCAGCCGAGGGGTCAGTCCTTTTACCTTGCAGACATTAGAAGGACTGATTCCCCGGCATTTTTATATCTGCAGTATTGCGGCTGCAGGGACAATCTGGCCATATCTGATCATGAAAAAGGAACACTGTACTGCGGGAAAGACCGGGGGAATGACGTATGCAGAAGATGGAAAAACAATTTCATATTCACTGTGCAGAAGGCGATGTGGGCAGATATGTGATCCTGCCGGGAGATCCGGGCAGATGTGAGTCTGTTGCGGCGCTTTTCGACAATGCGCGGCATGTGGCGCAGAATCGGGAATTCAATATTTATACCGGATATCTGGAAGGGGAAAAGGTGAGTGTATGTTCCACAGGCATCGGCGGCCCTTCCGCTGCGATCGCCATGGAGGAACTGCACAATATCGGTGCGGATACGTTTCTGCGTGTCGGTACATGCGGCGGGATCTATCTGGACGTACAGTCCGGCGATATCGTTGTGGCGACCGGTGCGATCCGCTATGAACACACCTCCCGGGAATATGCGCCGATCGAGTACCCGGCCGTACCGGATTTTGATGTGACGGCAGCACTTCGCAGGTCTGCAATTGCCTTGGGAAACCGCACACACACGGGGATCGTGCAGTGCAAGGATTCGTTTTACGGACAGCACAGCCCGGAAAAAAGTCCTGTTTCGTACGAACTGCTGTCGAGATGGGAGACGTGGAAACGCCTCGGTGTAAAAGCATCCGAGATGGAGTCGGCGGCCCTGTTTGTCGTGGCAGATGCTCTGGGCTGCCGCTGTGGTTCCTGTTTCCATGTGATCTGGAACCAGGAACGCGAGAAAGCCGGGCTTGATCAGAATATGAGCGAGAATACCGGAATAGCCGTGCGTGTCGCGGTGGAAGCTTTAAGGATTTTGATCCATGAAGACCGGTAAAGTAAAATTACTAAATCCCTATTGACTAAGTAGGAAAAAGGTGATATAGTGCTTTCTAACCTGATTTTCAGATATATGGATAGAAAATAACAGAAAGGAAGGAAACAGATATGGCAGGCAAACAGATTACAAAGAGGAACAGAACAGGGTTTGTTGTCGCGGCGGCACTGCTGGCAGCGCTGCTGGCCGGATGCGGGGCTTCAGCCGGCAATTCCGGTTCTTCCGCCACTTCTGCAGCAGGATCGAAATCAGCTTCTTCAGCGAGCAGTGCGGTATCTGAAGCAGCAGAAAGTGCGGCATCTGAAGCGGCTGAAAGTAAAGAGGCTGAGGCAGAGAAAGGATCCGGCAACTTCAGGACGCTGGATGAGATCAAGGAAGACGGCACGATCAACATCGGTGTTTTCTCAGATAAAAATCCTTTCGGTTACGTAGATGAAAACGGCGAGTATCAGGGATACGACGTCTATTTTGCACAGCGGATCGGTAAAGACCTGGGCGTTGAGATCAATTACGTTTCCACAGAAGCGGCAAACCGTGTCGAGTATCTTGAGACCGGCAAAGTCGATATCGTACTGGCCAACTTCACAGTGACAGAAGAAAGAGCGGAGAAAGTAGACTTTGCTCTTCCGTACATGAACGTATCACTCGGTGTCGTGTCGCCGGATGACCGCGTGATCACGGATCTTTCCGAACTCGGAGAGGACGACGAAGTAATTGTTATTTCAGGAACAACGGCAGAGACCTATCTGACTGCCAATAACCCTGAGATCAAACTGCAGAAGTATGACACCTATGCCAATGCCAAAACGGCTTTGGAGAACGGCAATGCTGCCGCGTGGGCAAACGACAACACAGAAGTCATTGCCTATGCGATGCAGAATGAAGGCTACACCGTCGGTATTCCGGAACTTGGGAGTCAGGATACGATCGCACCGGCTGTCACAAAAGGCAACGAATCGCTGCTGAACTGGATCAACGATAAGATCGTTGCCCTGGCTGACGAGCAGTTCTTCCATGCAGATTATGAGGCAACCCTGGTTGATACCTACGGATCAGAATTCGAGGACAGTCTTGTTATCGAAGGCGGAGGTGTGGCTGGAGCCGGAGAATCGGCAGAAGCAGCTGAGGAAGAGGCTTCATCTGTCAGTGAGGCAGCTGAGGAAGAGGCTTCGTCCGTCAGTGAGGCAGCTGAAGAATAAGCGGCAGGAAGCCGTAATGACATTTCGAGACGGGCCCGCATTGCCGGGCCTGCTTCGGATTCCAGGGGAAAAAGGAAACATACATAAAGCAGATCCGGCATCGGGAGTAATAATTTGAGCAGTGATAAAAGAAACAATATACATACAGCCAGACTGTATCCGGAAAGGTCAGAAGATCAGATATGTATTCCGGAAGGACGGATCGGGCTGGAGCTGGAAACGCAGCGGATCGACGGAAATGGTCATCTGGCTCTGACGCCGCATCCTTTCGAGGACGAACCATTTATTGACAGGGATTTCGGAGAGGCTCAGATCGAGATCAATACACCGCCGGTATCCGGTCCGGAAGAAGCAGAAGCTCTGCTGCATGAACAGCTGTACATCATTCACAGGAAACTGGCCGGGCAGAACGAGCTGCTGTGGCCATTTTCCTGCCCGCCCGCTCTCGGCGCCGATTCCGGGATCAGAATTGCGGAATATAAAGGAGAACTGGAAAAGAAGACAAATTACCGGCAGTACCTGGCGTCGAAATACGGAAAGCGGATAATGACGCTGTGCGGGATCCATTTTAATTACTCGTTTTCTGAGGAAGTATTACGTAAAAACTTTGCCGTCAGCGGAGAAGAGGATTACAGAACCTATAAAGATACTTTGTATCTGCAGCTGGCGGAAAAAGTTCTGAATTACAGCTGGGTGATCGTGGCCCTGCTGTCGGCAAGTCCCCTGACCGACAGTTCTTACCGTGCAGGCACCCCGGAAGGACAGACGGTTTTTACAGGCTTTTCTTCTCTCAGATGCAGCCGGGAAGGATACTGGAATACGTTCGACCCTGTTCTCTCCTATGAAGATATCTTTTCTTATTCAGACTCTATAAAACAATACACGGAGAAAAAGCTGCTCCGGCATGAAGGGGAATTATATTATCCTGTCCGGATCAAACCGGCCGGAAGATATTCTCTCCGCAGGCTGTGTGAGAGTGGAGCCGGTCACATTGAACTGCGTATGATCGATCTGAATCCATTGACGGTTAACGGGATCGACCGGAATGATCTGCGTTTTCTGCAGATGTTCCTGATCTGGCTGGCTTCACAAAACCGGATTTTCCTGGACGAAAAAGGACAGGATCGGGCGCTCCGCAATCTGAAAGATGCAGCGCGGGTTGACTGGAATGATATAATGATCAGCGTGGGTGACGGCGCGGAAGTGCCGTTGACGCAGGAACTGGAACGGGTTCTGACGGATATGGCAGACTTTTTCCGGGATGCCGGGCCGGCATACAGGGAGGCATTGCGTAATCAGAAGGAAAAAGTTATCTGTCCGGACAGACGGTATGCACAACAGGTTATAGCCAAGTATGGAAATGCCTATCTTTCCGGAGGATTGGAAAGAGCACGGCAGCTGCAGGAAGAGTTTCTGAAAGGAAGCGGATCATATGCCTAAAGTAGTAGTAGGAATGTCCGGCGGCGTGGACAGTGCGGCAGCGGCCTGGCTTTTAAAGAAAGCAGGCTATGAGGTGACGGGCGTGACACTTCGCACCTGGGATTCCGGAGACGGAACGGAGAGCCGCTGCTGTGAGATCGGAGAAGCCAGGCGGATCGCCGATGCGATCGGTATCGGGTATCGTACGCTGAATTGCACGCAGGCCTTTGATAAGAATGTGATACAGCCGTTTGTGAGAGCATATCTGGCGGGCAGGACGCCGAATCCCTGTATAGGCTGTAATCCTAATATCAAGTGGGAATGGATGGAGTATCTGGCAGGCGTCCTGCAGGCAGATTATGTGGCAACAGGGCATTATGCATCGGTCGTGCGGCTGGACAACGGCCGGTATACGGTAAAGAGGGCTGCCCATTCGGAAAAAGATCAGACATATATGCTGTACCGGCTTAGCCAGGAACAGTTGAAAAATACTCTGATGCCGCTGGGAAACTACTCCAAGGACGAAGTACGTGAGATCGCACGTGAGGCCGGTCTTCCGGTGGCATCCAAGCCGGATTCGCAGGAAATCTGCTTTGTGCCGGATGATGATTACGCCGGATATATTGAAAAATATGTGGAAGCTGCCCGTCACGGCAATGCAGAGAATGCCAGTCTGATGATCATTCCGGGCGAAGGTTCGTTTGTGGACGAACAGGGAAACAGGCTCGGCACACACCGGGGGATCATTCACTATACGATAGGCCAGCGAAGAGGCCTGGGTCTGCCGCTTGGAAGCCGTGCCTATGTCAAAGAAATCCGCCCGCAGACGAACGAAGTCGTGATCGGTGACAACGAGTCCCTGTTCCGCGCAGAAGTGTACTGCAGAGAAATCTGCTTTATGGGGATCCCTGATCTTGTGCCCGGGGAGAAAATGAGGACACTGGCAAAAATCCGGTATCATCACAGAGAGCAGCCGGCAGAGGTGGAACGTACGGCGGAGGACGAAATCTGTATCCGGTTTGACGAGCCTGTACGGGCGCCGGCGCCGGGCCAGTCTGCCGTGTTCTATGATCCGGACGGATGTGTAATGGGCGGCGGCGTCATCATATAAAAACGTATAAGGCGGTGTGCATATCAGAAGAACGAAAAGACTGAAAATAGCACATAACATTCCGGACAAATATGTGGTATACTCTTTTTTATGGAAAAAACATATGAAAGAGTAGTTGAATATGTTAAGGAAGAGATCCTGGAGGGCCGGCTTCACCCTGGAGACAGACTTCCTTCCGAACGTGAGCTGGCAGAAAAACTGGGGACCAGCCGGAATTCCGTCAGGGAAGGGCTGCGGGTGCTGGACAACATCGGGATCGTTTCTTCCCAGCATGGATCCGGCAATTACATAGCGGTCAATTTTAATGAGACGATGACCGAAATGCTGGCGTTTATGTATATTCTGAAGGGGATCAAGGAAGACCAGCTTACGGATTTCAGACGTTCGATCGAAAGAGAGGCACTGACGCTGGCGGTAGCGAAGGTGACGGATCAGCAGAAAAAAGAATTGCGGGAACATCTTGAAAAGCTGGAAACGGTCCGCACGGAAAGTGCCAGGGTACGGCATGACAAAGCCATACATCAGATCCTTGTGACAGCCAGCGGCAATGACTTTCTGATCACAAATTTTATGGCACTGAATAATTTTATTGACCGCTACATCCGCTCCATGCGAAGCAGGATCATCAACGGGATGCACGACCAGCATCTGCTGGCCAGGGCACACCGTGACCTGGTGGAAGGTATACTGGAAGGAAATCTTGAAAAAGGTATGAGCGGTCTGATGAGGCATTTTGAGTATATCCGCATTTATGGAGGAGAGTCGGAAGAACAAGGCAATGCCATGAAAGTAGAAAAAGCTGAAACAACAGATCCTATTGTATAACTTATACAAAAACGGCAGCGCTGTTTTTGATATAATATAGAATTTTAATAACACTCTTGACGGGAATCTGTCAGAAGTGTTATTTTTTACGTATGAAATTGGTACTACCAATTGAGGGGTGCGGAAATAAAACAGATCATATTGCACTCTATCTTCATACTGGGGCTTGTCCCCAGATATCATATTGTGAAAAATCCACTAAAATCTGACAAAAAAATAACATAAATTTGTGGAAAATCCACAGAAATTTTGCTGTTTTTGCTTGACTTAAGCCGAGAAAAGCACTAAACTGAATTTACAAATGTTTTATAAAATATTTTAAAAGGAGGAATTGTTTCTTTATGTATGCAATAATTGCCTTTATACCAATCATTGTTACTGTTGTACTGATGGTTGCGTTTAACTGGCCGGCAAAAAGAGCGCTTCCGTTGGCATGGGCTCTTTCTCTGGTCTTCGGCATCGCAATCTGGAAAATGAGTGTATCCCATGCGATCGCTTATACGCTTACCGGTTTCCTAAGCGCATTTGAGGTGCTGGTCATTATCTTCGGTGCTATTCTGATCATGAATACGCTGAAGCGTTCCGGCGCCATGGATTCCATCAACCGTATGTTCAACGGCATCACACCGGACGCACGTCTGCAGGCCATCATCATTGGTTTTATTTTTGGAGCGTTCATTGAAGGTGCTGCCGGATTTGGTACACCGGCTGCTCTGGCCGGCCCGCTGCTGATCAGTGTCGGTTTCCCGCCGCTGGCTGCCGCAATCGTAGCTCTTGAATTCAACTCTGTCCCGGTTATCTTCGGTGCTGTCGGTACTCCGACAAATACTGCATTCGCAACCGTTCAGGGCGGTCTGGAAAAACTTCCGGATACCAACGTCTGGCGTATGGCGCTGACGAAATGGTCTGCTGTTCCGATGTCTGTCGGTGCTTTCATGATCATGATCGTCTGTATCGCCATCATGTGCAAAATGTTCGGACCGAAG
>CACZSZ010000186.1 GCA_902783945.1 uncultured Lachnospiraceae bacterium | reverse complement strand
GACTAAGCAGGAGATCCGCGAACTCTCTCAGGAGTTCGGACTTCCGACATGGGATAAACCGTCATTTGCCTGTCTGGCTTCCCGGTTCGTGTACGGCGAAGAGATCACAGCCGGAAAACTTTCCATGGTGGGAAAGGCAGAACAGCTTCTTCTGGACCTCGGGTTCCGGCAGATGCGTGTGCGCATGCATGGAAATGATATGGCCAGGATCGAAGTGCTTCCGGAGGATATAGAGAAGGCTGTGCGGCCGGAGATCCGGGAAAGAATCGTGACAAAACTGAAGAAATTCGGCTTCACCTATATTTCTCTGGATCTGCAGGGCTACCGTACCGGCGCCATGAATGAGACACTGGAAGTGTGAAGAATACATAGATTACAGAAAAAGAAGAGAAGTGAGAGAAACGATCATGGAGAACAATAAGAAGATACTGTACATCGACTGTGGTATGGGGGCAGCGGGAGATATGCTTACAGCCTCATTGCTCGAGGTTGCTTTTGCGGCGGAAGAGGGTTCTGCCGGACCGGGAGAGCGAGTGGATCGGAAACGGGTGGAACAATTCGTGAACCAGTTTCAGGATGCAGGTATACCCGGTGTGGAGATGCAGATCGTGGATGCCGAGAAGAATGGTATTACTGGCACCCATGTAAAGATCCTGGTCCACGGTATCGAGGAAGGAACACCTGAGGAGATGCAGGAGTGGGATCATGACCATGATCACAGTCATGACCACGACCACGGGCACGATCATGACCATGACCACGAGCACGAGCATGATCACGGACATAAGGACAGGCATCATAAGCATAAACATCATAAGCATCACCATGATGATGAGCCTCACGGACATGACCACAGTCATCACCATGACCACGACCATGACCATGACCACGAGCATGATCACAGCCATCATCATGACCATGATCACAGTCACACGCATCATCATGGACATGTGCACCGTTCCATGCAGGATATTGAGGCGATCGTCACCGGACTGAACGTGCCGGAGGAAGTGAAAACAGACGTGCTCAGTGTGTATAAGGTGATTGCCGAAGCAGAGGGCAAAGTGCACGGAAAGCCTGCCGGAGAAGTGCATTTTCACGAGGTGGGAACACTGGATGCCGTGGCGGATATCACGGCTGTCTGCATGCTGATCCGGGAGATCGCTCCGGACGAGATCGTGGTATCGCCTGTTGCGACCGGATTCGGCACAGTCCGCTGCGCACACGGCGTGCTGCCGGTTCCCGCTCCGGCGACGGCACTTCTGCTGAAAGGAGTCCCGTCTTATGCCGGGAAAGTAAATGGTGAGCTCTGCACGCCGACAGGTGCGGCGCTGATCGGGCATTTCGCAGACCGGTTTGGGCAGATGCCTGCCATGCGGACAAAAGCAATCGGTTACGGAATGGGAACAAAGAATTTTGAAGAAACAGCAAACTGCCTGCGGGTCTTTCTGGGCGAAGAAGCCGATATGCCCGGCATCCGCGGCGGGGCGGAAATATCTGCAGGATCGGATCTCCATGACGAAAAAGAAAAGAAAGCGGCGGACACGACGCCCAAAACCGTGACGGAGCTTTCCTGCAATGTGGATGATATGACCGGGGAGGAGATCGGGTTCGCATCAGAGCGTCTGTTTGCGGAAGGAGCTCTCGATGTTTACGTCATTCCGATCTACATGAAGAAAAACCGGCCTGGTATGCTGATCCGCGTCATATGCCGCAATGAAGACAGGGATAAGATGGTAAAAGCCATTTTCCGCTATACATCGACGATCGGCATCCGGGAAAATATCATGAGGCGGTATGTTCTGCACAGAGAGACAGAACAGATCGGGGCGGACGGTACAGTTGTTACCAGGAAGAATGTAGTTGGGTATGGCGTATTCCGTTCCAAGTTGGAATATGATGATCTGGCGGAGCTGGCCATACAGCGCGGATGTTCCCTGAGACAGGCAGAGGAGATGGCTGAGAGAATTCAGGGCAGTTAAGCCGGAACCTGCACGATAAGAACAGACAGATAAAAACGGTAGAATAAAAACAGGAACAGAAAACAGGAGGGAAAGATTATGCATATGGCAGATGCTTTGCTCGCGCCCCAGGTGGCAGCAACAATGTACGCTCTTTCCGGCACGGCGGCCGGAATATCGATCTGGAAACTGAAAAAAGAAGATGATCCGCAGAAACTGCCGGTCATGGCTGTCTCGGCCGCGCTGGTATTTGCCGGTCAGATGATCAATTACACGATCCCCGGCACGGGATCGTCCGGGCATATGTGCGGCGGTATGCTGCTGTCGGCTCTTCTGGGACCGTATGCAGGATTTCTGTCTATGATCGTGATCCTGGCAATCCAGTGTCTGTTCTTTGCGGACGGCGGGCTGATGGCGCTGGGGGCCAATATATGGAATATGGCATTTTACGGATGCTTCATAGGATACTTCGTGATCTGGCGCATGATCATGCGCAGCAAATGGTTCGGCGCCGGAAAAAAGGGCACCAGAGCGCGCATTACGGCTGCTTCCCTGATTGGCTGTATCGTGACGCTGCAGCTGGGTGCATTTTCCGTTGTTCTTGAGACATCGGCTTCCGGCATCACGGAGCTGCCGTTCGGAGCGTTCGTCGCTCTGATGCAGCCGATCCATCTGGCGATCGGCCTGGTGGAAGGACTCATCACCGCTGCAGTGCTGAACTTCGTATACGCTTCCCGTCCGGAGCTGCTCTGCGAGGTGAATGTTGCGGAAGAGGATCGCGGAAAAGGTTCGGTGCGGACCACAGTGCTTGTTCTTGCCGTCACGGCACTTGTCGTCGGCGGGGGACTGAGCCTTCTGGCCAGCAGCAACCCGGACGG
>CACZSZ010000185.1 GCA_902783945.1 uncultured Lachnospiraceae bacterium | reverse complement strand
GTATCCGTCGAGCTTTGCACCGGCCAGCGGCCCTGCCGTGACTTCTGCCCGGATGCGCGTCCGTATCTTATTATTCCGGAACACAGTACGGGTCGGAAGCAAGCCGAGTCCTGTCAGTTCTTCCAGAGGGCCTTCCAGATGCTCCGGATTGTATAGTGTTTCTCCAAGCATCTGATATCCGCCGCAAACACCGAGTACCGGTGTGCCGGCGGCCGCCTGCTTCTGGACCGCTGCATCCAGCCCTCTTTCTTTCATCCACACCAGATCGTCCATCGTATTTTTGGTCCCGGGCAGGATCACAAGATCAGGCACACCGAGCTCTTTCGGTGTGCGGACATAGCGGATACCCAGAAGAGGGTGCGTCTCCAGTGGCGTGAAATCCGTGAAATTGGAAATGTGCGGCAGACGCAAAATGGCAATATCCAGCGGTTTTTCCTGTTTTTTCCTTTCCAGCACAGGAGCCAGCGAATCCTCGTCGTCCACATCGACATGCACATACGGTACTACACCGACGACCGGAATCCCTGTCTTTTCTTCCAGCATGACAAGTCCCGGCCGCAGGATCTCTACGTCCCCTCGAAATTTATTTATGATCAGACCTTTGATCCGTGCCTTTTCCTCCGGCTGCAGCAGCTCTGTTGTACCGTAGAGCTGTGCAAAGACGCCTCCGCGGTCGATATCTCCGGCCAGCAGAACCGGCGCATCCACCAGTTCAGCCATGCCCATATTGACGATATCGTCCTGCCGCAAATTAATCTCGGCCGGACTGCCGGCTCCCTCGATGACGATAATATCATTTTCCTCCGCCAGGCTCTCATAAGCTTCCATGATCTCCGGGATCAATTTCTTCTTATAAGCAAAATAATCCACAGCGGACATCTGCCCAAGGATCTCGCCATTCACGATCACCTGACTGCCGGTATCACTGGACGGCTTCAGGAGGATTGGGTTCATGCGGACATCCGGTTCGATCCCGGCCGCTTCCGCCTGCATGACCTGTGCGCGTCCCATCTCCAGTCCGTCTTTTGTTACATAACTGTTCAATGCCATATTCTGGCTCTTGAAAGGGGCGACCCGGAATCCATCCTGCCGGAATATCCGGCACAGTGCCGCAGCCAGCAGACTTTTGCCTGCGCCGGACATGGTACCCTGGATCATGATGACCTTTGCATCAAAAGTCTTTTTATTTTCATTCATATGCATTCTCCCCCGGGTTTCTCCGGGCAGCCGGATTTCCCTGTCAAATCATCGGGGCATACTCTTTCCAACTCTACCCCTGCCATCCCCGCCGTGAGGGATCCAGCGTATCTGCCGCCGTATACAGCAACGCGTTGGTAATTGCAGCGGCTACATTGCTGCCGCCTTTTCTCCCAAAAGCCACTATTGCCGGGATGACGTATTTTTCGCAGACTGCAAAAATCCGCTCCTTGCTCTCGACCACATTTACAAATCCGACCGGCACGCCGATAACAAGAGACGGGCGAAGTCCCTCTTCGATCAATTCTTCCAGTTTCAGAAGCGCAGTCGGCGCGTTTCCGACGGCAAAAATTGCTTTCGGATACTGCGCAGCACCATATTCCATGGATGCTGCTGCCCTCGTGCATCCCTGTTCTTTCGCACGCTTTTCAATCTCCGTGTCAGCCATAAAGCAGAAAGCTTCTGCTCCCAGCTTTTTCAGAGAAGGTTTACTGACCCCGGAGAGAGCCATATTGGTGTCCGTTATGATCACTGCACCGCCAGCTGTCAGTTTCCCGACAGACCTGCTCACGGCATTTTCAGTAAATTGCAGGTTTTCTGCATAATCAAAGTCAGCCGTCGTATGAATGACCCTGCGCACCACTGCCGCATTTTTTTCCGGAAGTATGATCCCTCGTTCCTGTAATTCCTGCGAGATAATGGACATGCTGGTCCGCTCAATGTCCGCCGGGAGCACATGCCGTATCTCTGTCTGCTTCTTCATCCTGATGTCACCTCATTCTGTTTTTTCTGCCTGCCGGAACTCCGTTGTAAACTCGGGATCGTACAGTTTGCTGCGGTCATAAGATGCCCGCAGAAAATCTCCGACGACAATCAGCGCAGTCTTCTTTATCCCTTCCTTTTCCGCCGTTTCCGCCAGTGTGCCGACTGCACAGTGAAAGACTTTTTCTTCCGGCCAGGTCGCCTTGTACACGATGGCTGCCGGTGTTGCTTCCGTATAGGCTCCCTGCAGCAGTTCCTGTACGACCTCCCGGATCAGACCCATGGAAAGAAAGATCACCATGGAACAGCCATGCTTTGCCATCTCACGCAGTTTTTCCCTTTCCGGCACCGGTGTGCGTCCCTCCATGCGGGTAATGATCACGCTCTGGCTGACGCCGGGCAGTGTATACTCTGTCTGCAATGCCGCTGCCGCTCCGCAGAAACTGGAAATTCCCGGCACATCGTCATACTGGATATCCAGCCGGATCAGCTCATCCATCTGTTCGCGGATCGCGCCGTACAGACTCTGGTCTCCTGTATGCAGGCGCACAAGCTCTTTATTTTCTGCATGGGCCTGCCGCATGACTTCGATCACCTGCTCCAGCGTCATGTAAGCACTGTCATGGACCACACACTCTTTTTTTCTGTTCTGCAGGACATCCGGATTGACCAGACTTCCTGCATAGATGATCACATCCGCTTCTTCTATCAGCCGGGCTCCCCGCACCGAGATCAGATCCGGTGCTCCCGGACCGGCCCCCACAAAATGAATCATGTCAATTCTCCTTGTCGTGATAAATGGTATCCGCGCCTCGTCACAAGGCTGTCACCTATGATTTCTGTTCCTCTGCTTCCGATGAACACCGTCGTGAACATGTCCACTTCTGTGTTTCTGAGTTCACGAAGTGACAGAAGCTTCTTTTCCTCACCTTCGCGCCCGATGTTCCGGACCAGTCCGCAGGGTGTCTCCGGATCTTTTTCCTCCAGCAGGATATCGCAGGCCTTCTGCAGATAATCCTTTCTTTTATGTGATCCGGGATTATACAGGCAGACGGCAAAATCACCTCTCGCCGCACAGCGCAGACGCTCTTCGATCAGTTTCCACGGTGTCAGCAGATCCGACAGAGAGATCACACAGAAATCGTGTCCCAGCGGAGCTCCCAGTACTGCACCGCCGGAAAGTGCAGCCGTCACACCCGCGACGACTTTGATCTCCGTGCCTGGATATTCTCCGGCCAGTTCCAGCAGCAGGCCGGCCATACCGTATACTCCGGCATCACCGCTGCAGACCATGGCTACAGTCTTACCCTGCTGTGCCGCTTCCAGCGCCATGCGGCACCGCTCTGTTTCCTTTTTCATCGGAGTAGAAAGCATTTCCTTCCCCGGAAAATACGGTGCGATAAGATCCAGATAAACCGGATAACCGCACAGCACATCCGCCGCCTGCAGCACATCCGCTGCCTGCTGCGTCATATATTTTCTTCCTCCCGGGCCGATCCCGACCGCATATACTTCTGCCACTTTTTCCTCCCACCTGTAATTTTACATTTTCTGTTTTTAAGCTTCAGAGCCACTTCCAGTCCGGATGAAAGGGTTTCACGGCAAGGGCCATGGTGACTCCGTCATAGACTGTTTTGTGCGCAAGCAATTCCCCTCCTTCTGCTGCGCAGACAGCGCTGCGCTCGCAGACATTGTCCACACCGGTGACCTTCTTCACAAATGGAGAAGAAGTAAAACTCCCCTCCAATGCCAGCAGCTGTTCCGCAGAATACACATAAAACGGCATATTCCTGTCTCTGCAGAACTGCAGCAGTCCCGGCTCATCTTTTTTCAGGTCGATACTGGCTGCTGCACAGACAGCACCTTCCTCTATCCCCGTCTCTTTCAGAAAAAACTGAAAGCGATCCTCTAAATATGAAGCTTTCGTTCCTCTGCGGCAGCCGATACCCAGAACAGCGATCCGCGGTATGAGCTGCAGCGGTGTTTTCTGCACAGAATTCGTTCCGGAATGACACCGGATACTTACCGTCACATCTGCCCCCCGGGTATCATCTTCATTATTCCCACATGCTGTCTGCCTCACAAATTCCGGCTCCGGGCCGGTGACAGGCCAGTCGCTCTGCACCAGGATCTCACATCCCGAAAGGATCTTCGAAGAAATCTGCACGATCTTCTTCGGATCCTTCACCAGACAATTCTGCCTTTTTGCCCACTCATCAACGGCAAAGCGTCCGCTTACATCGGTCGCAGTCGTGATGACCGGAACACCTCCCGTTACGGCTGCCAGTTCCCTTGCCAGATTGTTGGCCCCGCCCAGATGGCCGGACAGCACAGGTATAACAAAGGATCCGCCCTCATCGATCACGATGACAGCCGGATCCGTTGTTTTACTTTTTATGAACGGTGCAATGGCACGCACGGCTATACCGGCAGCCCCGATATAGATCAGCCCGTCTGCCTGCGAAAAAAAGCGCGCTGTCCACTGATGCACACCGCCGGCCTGCCTGCTCAAAAATACTCCGCCGCCGATCGCAGACGCCAGCTTCTGAGCAAGACGCTGCCCCTGATCAGTAAATGCCAGATAATAGATTTTTCTCCCGGTCGTATCCATTAAAAACAGTTTACAGCTGCGAGGGCAATTCGTCCAGTATGCGGAAGTTTTTTACAGCTGCGGGAGCAATTCATCCAGTGTGCGCGGGGTATAATCCATGTACGGCACCATGGCACCGATATTGGCCATGCGGATCACATCCTTCCGGACATACAGGTTCCGCATAAGCCGCTTGGCATTTTCCGTGATGTTCCAGTCATAAGAAGTGTGTACATGACCATAGAGATGATACCAGCCAAAATAGTGGTCATGAAAAGCCAGTATGGGATAGTGACACAGCACGACATGACGGCCCTCATCCACGATCTCACGGTACTCCGCCACATCCTCAAATTCATCGCACAGTGCACTGACAGCTCCGGGATTGTCGTGATTACCGATGATCAGTGCTTTCCTCCCCTGCAGCTGCTGCAGGAGTTCTTTCCACCGTGCCGCATTACCGGCACAGAAATCCCCGAGGATCCATGTCAGATCGTCAGGTCCCACGACCCGGTTCCAGTTTGAGACCAGCACATTATTCATTTCTTCCACGCTGTCGAACGGTCTGTTGTCAAAAGGGATGATATCCTCGTGGTCAAAATGCATGTCAGCGATATAGCGTATCTTTCCCATTTTCTTTCCCCTTATGTACGGATATCCACAGCAGCTGATCAGGCACTCGCCTCCAGCAGCCGTTTCGTATACTCTTCCTTCGGATGGTCGTATACCTCTTCTACCGGACCCTGTTCCACGATCCGGCCGCTCTTCATAACGAGTACGCGGTCGCACAGCTGATACACAACATTCAGATCATGCGAGATAAACAGATAACTCAGATCAAACTCGTCCCGGAGCTGACGCAGCAGCTTCAGGATCTGCGCCTGGATCGTTACATCCAGTGCACTGACAGGCTCATCGGCAATGACAAACCTGGGACGCCTGATCAGTGCTGCCGCAATGCTCACTCTCTGGCGCTGGCCGCCGCTGAGTTCATCCGGCTTTGCCATATAGCATTCTTCCGGAAGTTCCACGCGTTCCAGCATATCCCGTACGCGGCGCTTTCTTTCTTCTGTATCGTATTTTCCGTAAATGCGCAGCGGTTCTTCTACTGACCACCAGGCACTGTAAGCCGGATTCAGCGAGCTGTACGGATCCTGGAAAATGATCTGAGGACGCGGTGTATGATGGATGATCTCTCCCTGCTCCGGTTTCAGCAGCCCCAGGATTGCCCTCGCAAGTGTAGATTTTCCCGTACCGCTCTCGCCGACGAGACCGAGAATCTCTCCATGGCGCACCACAAAATCCACATCGTGCAGAACCTCTGTATACTTTCCGCCTCTCCCGGCAAAACCGCCGCTCCGGTATCCGGCGCTGACATGACGCACTTCGAGTACCAGCTGCTTTTCCGGTGTCAGCAGCCTGCTGTTCTCTTCATTGCCGTCCACTGAGGTTTGTTGTGTTTCCAAAACGGCCGGATTATTATCGTCACCCATGTACGCTCCTTTTTTCCCTTGTAGGGATCGCATCGATCAGCCGCCTGGTGTACGGATGCTGCGGGTGAAAGAACACCTCATCCGTCGTTCCTGTTTCCACCAGCTCTCCTCGCTGCATTACGGCTACTCTGCCGCAGAGTTTTCTCACCACATTCAGATTGTGAGAAATGAACAGCATGGATATTTTTCTCTCTTCATTCAGTTTTTTCAGAAGCTGAAGGATCTGCGCCTGGATCGTCACGTCCAGTGCTGTCGTCGGCTCATCCAGCAGCAGCAGAGACGGCTCGATCACGATCGCCGCGGCGATCATGGCACGCTGCAGCATGCCGCCGGAAAGTTCATGCGGATATTTACTGTAGACTGCCTCCGGATCCTGCAGTTCGACAGATGTCATAGCCTGCAGGACCTTCTGACGCCGTTCCTCTTTTTCCAGTTTCGTATGGATACGCAGGACTTCTCCCACCTGCTCGCCGACACGCATCAGCGGATCCATGGAGCTCATGGGTTCCTGAAAGACTACGCCGATCTCCGCACCGTGCAGCTTCCGCAGTTCTTTTCTCTCTGCGTGCAGAAGATCCCGTCCGTCAAGCAGGATGTCGCCGGAAAGCGCACACTGCTTTCTGGGCAGCAGACCGGCAATACTCATGGCTGTCACCGATTTGCCGCTGCCGCTTTCTCCCACGAGGCCGACGATCTCCCCGTCGTTTATGGTCAGGGATACGCCGGATACCGCCTCGCGGTCCCGGTTGTGAAATTTAACATGGAGGTCGCGGATCTCAAGCATATTAAACCACCTCCCTGTTCCTTGACTGCAGGCCCTCGCCGATCAGTCCGACACCAAATACCAGCAGCACGATGGTCAGACCTGTACATATTGCATACCAGGGGCCCGCTTTCAGCATCCCCTGCGCCTCGGAGAGCATATATCCGAGCGAAGCATCCGGCGGTTTCACACCGATTCCGAGAAAGCTCATACTTGCCTCCGCCAGGACCGCGTTATTAAAACCGATCGTAACAGCCGGCAGAAGCACCCTCATGATATTCGGCAGCAGATGCACAAGGAGGATCCGCCCGCTGCCGGCACCCATAAGCCGGGCACTCGTGACAAAATTCACATCCCGCAGTGCGGCAAAAGAAGTCCGTGTCACACGCGCAAAACTCGGTATAAACACGATTCCGAGTGCGATCACGACATTATATTTGCTTCCCGGCCCTACAATACTGATGATCAGCAAAGCCAGCAGGATACTGGGAAAAGCTGTCAGCGCATCGTTCAGTCTCATCAGGATATCATCGGCAAGACCTCCGAAATAACCCGTTATGGCACCGACTGTTGTACCGACTGCCGCACCGATCGCAACCGTCGCCAGTGCGATCGTCAGGGTCGTTCCGGTTCCTTTCAGCACACGGCTGAAAATATCCCGTCCGAAATTGTCAGTTCCGAAAAGATGTTCCAGTGACGGAGGCTGGAATTTTCCGAATTTCATGGCTGTAGGCGGGTAAGGCGTCCAGAAGATCCCGATCAGTGTGATCACCAGAACGATCCCTGTGATGATCAGTCCGGCCAGGAGATATTTGTTCATTCTCTTTTTCATGCCTGCTTCCCTCCCAGCCTGAGCCTCGGATCGATATACTGATTCAGCAGATCCGCAATGGTACCCGCAAGCACGACCCAGAAAGCAAGAATTACTACGATCGCCTGTACCACCGGATAATCACGGTGTGAGATGGAAAGCACAAGGAATCGGCCCAGCCCCGGAATCCCGAGAACCTGTTCCACCACAATGCCGGCTCCGATGATCTCCGCCAGTGTCTGTCCCAGAAAAGTAATGACGGAAACCAGGGAGTTTTTCAGTACATGTGTCCTCAGCACACCGCGTCTGTCATTGCCGCGGCTGATCGCCGTGCGCACATACGCCTTGTTCATCTCCCC
>CACZSZ010000184.1 GCA_902783945.1 uncultured Lachnospiraceae bacterium | reverse complement strand
GTTGCAGAGTACAGTGAACTGGCTCCGGGATCAGAGCTTCATGAAAAGATCTGTGCATTCTGGAGAATACTGCAAAGCGGTATGCCGTTGGAAAAAGTGATCGAAGCGGCAGAGTATCAGGGGACGGGAAGCTTCAGAAGGTAATTAATGAAATCGGGATGAGCATCCTCACACAATATGGATAACAGCCGTGGCTGCGTGCAGCCGCGGCTGTTTTTTTTAGCGGCAAGCAAAAAACAGAAACTCTCCCGGAGACTGATATAGTCTAACCATCAAGAAAAACCTGTCAACAGACAAAAACCTGAAACAAAGAATCTCAGGACACGAAAGGAGACAATACCATGAAAACTATGATGATCAGACACAACACCAGGACAACAGCAAAATTCCTCATTCTCGCAGTAGCGGCGGCCGTGTACGGACTGTACATGATATGGAACTATTGCGCAGCTGAACAGCAATGGTCAGGCTCCGGAAATATTCCCACCATGATAATCGGTTTCATCTGTGAAGCTGCTGCCGCCTTTGCAGTCTATCAGATCAAAGTGTTGAAAAGTCAGTACATTGAGATTGCGGACGGCATAGTAACAGGAATCGGACTCGACCAGGGCATGCTGCTGAAAGCCAGACCGTTCAGATGCGAGATCTCTCAGATCCAGAGCGTAGGTGCTGCCGTACATATGGGAGCTCTCAAATGCCTGGAACTGCGCCTCAAAAATGACATCCCGGTAATCTGCCATGTGGAAGATCTGAAAGAAACCGGAATGGCAGTCAGTGAATACGTAAATCAGTTTTTTTCAAATCAAGTTGCATAAAGCGTATAAAAATGACAAAATCGATATAGGTAATCTGCAGTCAGTACACTTCCGGGGGAAAGAATGGATCATTTACTTTATCATTATACGGATTTCATATCTTTTAACGGTATTCTGAACGAGAGGGAACTGCGTGTCAACAACGTGCTGAATATGAATGATGCCACGGAGATGGAACTGTTTGTGTCCGGAATCTTCAATGCCGTGATAAAGCGCTTTTCAAAGGATAAAGATGAAAAGATTATAAGCCAGCTCTATGAAACTCTGGAGGTGATCCGAAGCCGATATTATGATTATTCGGCGTACGCTGCCTGCTTTTCCGAATTCAGAGACGATGCGGCACAATGGGAACGGTATGCGAACCGGGGCAAGGGAGTATGCCTGGCTTTCCGGGAATCCATGCTTAAAAAACTGACAGGAGACGTCATTTCACTCCAGAAAGTGTATTATCGGGACAGCATGGATTCCCATCCGCTGGTAGACCGGATCTATTCGCTGTTAAAAGGAAACGAAGAATTGAAGATTACTCTGGAACTGATGGATGCTGCGCATGAAGTGCTCCGGAATTCTGCTTCGTTTAAACACCCATCGTTTAGGAGTGAAAACGAGATGCGCCTGGTCGTCATGCCGTTTGATGTACCGGATTTTGATCTGAAGCCCAGGTATCATGTTGCGCGGGAACGCATCAAGAAATATTATCCGCTGGATCTGGACAGTATGTGCGGGAAGGCGGGAATAACAATAGAAGATCTGATCGCTGAAGTCATAGTGGGACCGGAATCCACGCAGTCGCTGCCGATCCTGCGTGACTATCTGCAGGATGCGGGACTCACAAAGCTGGCAGAGAATATCTGTTATTCAAAATGTCCGCTGAGGAGCAAAATTTAAAGCTTTTTAATAACAAGTATACGGATACTGTGATAAAAT
The DNA here is from genome assembly GCA_902783945.1 of uncultured Lachnospiraceae bacterium. Taxonomy (GTDB): domain Bacteria; phylum Bacillota; class Clostridia; order Lachnospirales; family Lachnospiraceae; genus Bilifractor. The sequence continues at coordinate 8,624 of CACZSZ010000184.1, read as the reverse complement.
AAATCAATGCAGTTATTAAAAAGGGATTGCTCTGTTGTATCTGCCTGAAAAAGAAAGGATGGGAAAATGAAATTCAAAAAAAGTTTGTGTGTGCTGATTTCCGCAGGGCTGGTCATGACGATGGGATTACCTTGCGCGGCAGAAGAAGAGACTGCTGCGGACTCAGCTGTAGAGGCTGTCGCCGAATCTGATGTTGAGATCATTTCGGGATCTGCTGTCGAAGAAACGGCTGAAGAGATTACGGAAATACCGGATGATATCACGGCTGAATCGCTGATCGAAGGGTATAAGAAAAAACAGGAAGAAGCGACATCCATTACCGGCGAGGAAACGCTTGATTTTGCTATGAAGATGGCTATCTTTGGTCAGGAGATGTCCATGAAAATGGATATGCATTTTGACGTCGAAACAGCAAAAGACGTGAGCCATATGATCGGCAATATGACTATGGTCTCGGAAGGCATTCCCGAGGAAGAAAATATGGAAGAGTCCGCGCAGACAGAGATGTACTCCGTACGGGAAGACGATGATACATACACCGTATATTCTCTGGATACTGACAGTGGCATTTGGTCGAAATCTTCAATGGATTTCAATATAGATCTGAATAATCTGCTCAAGGGCGATTCATATATTCTGGGTGACAGTACGGTCGAGGTGGACGGCAAAACCTGCTATGAGGTAAAGGGTACGATGGTTCTTGCCGAAATGCTGGAATATCTGGGAGAATCTGCAGATGGCCTGAATGAGATTTTTCCGGTAGGGGAAGAAGACGCGGATGCCTATTATCTGGATGTTTTCTATTATTTCGACACCGAAAGCAAAGATATGATTTCCATGAAAATGGACGGTGCGGCCATGATGGAAAAACTGTTTATGGATGCTCTCAGAAAAGAAATGGAAGCTGATATGGCGGATGATGACTCGGGATTTGATATGACGGAGCTGCTGGATCTGTTTAAAATCGAGATCCCGGAATTTGTCGTGGAAGTCAACAATATTGAATTCGGTACGATCGAGTCCATTGAGATACCTGAAGAAGTACTTGCGGCATCAGAAGTTTTCAATCCGGACGGATGGGATCCAGAGGACAATGATAAACCCGGCAGAACGGATGATGAGATCACATTTGAAGGCATGACGGTCATCGATAATGATGAATGCAAAGTTATCCTGGAAGAGATTGATCCGGATGACGATTGGGGATATACCATCCGTGCTGAACTGGAGAATAAAACAGCCGACAAAGCGCTGATGTTCAGCGTGGATAATGCCTACGTGAACGGAGTGGAGAACAATCCGTATTTCGGGTCTGAAGTTGCTCCCGGGAAAAAGGCAAAAGAAACCATCCGGTTTGATACTATGGAAGAATACGGTATAACTGATTTTTCGGATATAGAGATGAGTTTCACCGTGATGGACAGAGACGACTGGTCGGCTGATTATGCAGCAGAAGAGACTGTTCATGTATACCCGTATGGAGAAGAGAAAGCAGAAGCATTTGTAAGGGAACCTGCTGACACCGATCAGGTACTTGTCGATGACGACAATTTCTGCGTTATTCTTACCGGTGTAGAAGAGGATGATATCTGGGGATATACTCTTAATTTCTATATAGTAAATAAAACAGACAAAAATGTTATGATCAACGCAGAGGATGAATCCATAAACGGATATATGGCGAGCGCCTTCTTCGGACATTACCTTGGCGCCGGCAAGAGTGCTTTCACTGAAATGTCCTGGTCGGATTCCACGCTGGAAGAAAGTGGAATAACAGATGTGGATGAAATAGAATTCACACTGAGGGCATATGATGAAGATAACTGGGAGAACGATGATCTGCTGGATCAGGTGATCACACTTGATATGTAAAATGATATTGCAGATGGAAAACTAAAAAGTCTTCCGCAGATCCCGGAAATGTACCGCAGGTATATATTTCCGGGATCTTTTATGAAGAGGTATCATCAGAAAGACATCTTTGCTATACTGTGGTCAGTTGTGTTAATGGGAGACAGCAGTGATGTTTGGAGTGGGAACGATTGTTAACAGTGCCGCAATTATAGCAGGGGGTCTGACCGGTCATTTTGCCGGAAAATTCTTTCGTCAGGAGCAGCAGAATGCCCTGACAGTTACCTGCGGGATCAGTGTACTGTTCATTGCCATAGCCGGTGCGATGCAGGGAATGCTCAGCATAGACGGAACCGTGCTGGTCAGCGGAAAATCCATGCTGGTCGTACTGTGTCTGGCAGCCGGTACGGTCATTGGGGAATTACTTGGCATCGAGCGCGGATTTGAAAGATTCGGGGAGTGGCTGAAGATTAAAACAGGAAACAGCGGGGACAAAGAGTTTGTAAACGCTTTTGTCACCGCTTCCCTGACGGTATGTATCGGAGCGATGGCTGTTGTAGGCGCCATTCAGGACGGAATAATGGGTGATTATTCTACCCTTTTCGTAAAATCCGTCCTGGACTTTATCATTATTGCCGTGATGACTTCATCTCTTGGAAAGGGGTGTGCGTTTGCGGCTATCCCTGTTTTTCTCTTTGAGGGAGTCATCACCGTTCTTGCCCGTCTGATCGCTCCTGTCATGACAGAACTGGCGGTATCCTATCTGTCACTGATCGGATCGGTCCTGATATTCTGTGTGGGCGTGAACCTGGTTTGGGGGAAGAAGGTGCGGGTTGCCAACATGCTCCCCGCTCTCGTACTGGCCGTGCTGGCAGCATATCTGCCATGGAAGTTTTGACAGATTTCAAAGGAGATTTATGGTGAAGACGATCCTGTTTTTCGGTGATTCCAATACGTATGGATATGATCCCCGCGATTTTCTCGGCGGCAGATATCCGGCTTCCGTCCGCTGGACGGACCGGCTGTCGGAATACCTGGCCGGGCGGTGGAACATCCTTGCGTGCGGTATGAACGGCAGGTGTGTTCCTGCCATACCGGAGGATGAGCCGTATCTGGGACCAATGCTGGAAAAGGCGGGGATTCTGGATGTATTTGCCTGCATGCTGGGCACAAATGATGTCTGGCTGACACTGCGGCCGGATGCCGCGGAGGCGGAAAAACGCATGGATGCGTTTCTGACCTGGCTGAAGGCCAGAGATAACATCCGGGAAATCCTTCTGATCGCTCCGCCATCTGCAGAGGTGACGGAAGAAGGCATGATAACTTTCGCGGCAGAGACCAGGCGGCTGGCCGGATTATACAGGCAGCTTGCCCAAAAACATAAGACGGGATATCTCAACGCGGATCAGTGGCATATTCCGATGGGATATGACGGAGTGCATTTTTCAGAAGAGGGACACAGAATATTCGCAGAAAGGATGTATGAGTATCTGCAGGACAGATAAGACCGGATCAGCATACTATGAGGCAAATGGAACACGTGACAGATCTGACGGAAGGTGTGATCTGGAAGAAACTATTGTTATATTTTCTGCCGCTGGCAGCAGGAACTCTGTTCCAGCAGCTTTACAATGCGGTTGACGCCCTTATTGTGGGGAGGTTTATCGGCACCGGAGCACTGGCGGCCGTAGGCGGAAGTCCGGCCATTGTGATCCAGCTGGTCATCGGCTTTGTCGTGGCTCTTTCCAGCGGAGCAGCCGTGGTGATAGCACAGCGGTTCGGAGCCAATGACAGGGAAAATACCAGCCGGGCAGTGGGAACTTCCATGAGTGCTTTTTTTCTGATCGGCCTTCTGATGACCGTTCTCATGCTGCTGCTGGCAAAACCGGTCCTTTATATGATGAGAACGCCGGCCGATACGATGGCCGATGCGATCCTGTATACTCGGATCTTTTTTGCAGGCAGTGTGTTCATGATCATCTTCAACATGGGATCGGGCATCCTGCGTGCAGTCGGCAACGCCTCCAGACCACTGTTGTATCTTGTCGTCAGCTGTCTGTGCAACATCGGACTGGATCTGCTTTTTGTCGCGGTCTTTGCCATGGGTGTGGAAGGGGTGGCACTGGCGACAGTACTGTCACAGCTGCTCTCCTGCGTATTCATAATCCGTGATCTGGTCCGGACGGAGGAGATCTATCAGCTGACCAGGGCCAATCTGCGTATTGACAGGAAGCTGCTTGGCCGAATGATGGGGATTGGTCTTCCGACTGGTCTGCAGTCTTCTATGTTCGGTATATCCAATCTGATCCTGACGGTGGCGATCAACGGACTGGGGACGGCGGTTGTCGCCTCCTGGGCCATGTCCGGAAAGATCGACGGTATTTACTGGGCAGTCTCACAGGCATTCGGTACGGCCCTGACGAATTTTGTCGCTCAGAATTACGGTGCGGGAAAGAAAGAAAGGATCCGGAGCGGCGCCAGGATCGGAACCATTGTTTTTCTGATCCTGACGGCACTGCTGTCCGTAACGATCCTTCTGCTGGCAAGATATTTTCTGACGATATTTACAAAAGATCCGGCTGTGCAGGAAATTACCTGGCGGATCATCACGTTTTTTGTTCCGGTGTATGTCACCTGGACATTGATCGAGGCACTGGGCGGGATCCTGAGAGGAATGGGGGATACTCTGATACCGGCAATCATCATGGCTGTCGGCATCTGTGTTTTTCGTATCATCTGGGTTTTTACGGTTTTTCGCGCCTGGCCGACTCTGTTTTCGGTAAGCATGAGCTATCCCGCCTCATGGCTGGTGACAGATCTGGCACTTGGGATCTATTATCTGAAAAGAAGAAAGAAGCTGCTCTTTTGACAGTGAGGCTTCTTCCTTTTATTTCGGATTTATCTTATAATTATCCGTAATGAATTTGAAAACAAAACCAGGGAGGAAACCAGGATGAAAAAGGAGTTCACATATCCGTCCAAAGACGGAAAGACACAGATCCATGCGATCGAGTGGATACCGGAAGGGCCGGTGCGAGGTGTTGTTCAGATCGCACACGGCATGGTTGAATTTATAGACCGGTATGACCGTTTTGCCCGCGTGCTGAATGAGCATGGTTTTTACGTGACAGGAAACGATCATCTGGGCCACGGCAAATCAGTGGCAGATGAAAGTCAGCTTGGCTATTTTGCGGAGCGCGACGGGAATTTCTGCGTGATCGGGGATATGCATCATCTCAGGCAGAGGACAGCGAAAATGTATCCGGACATTCCGTATTTTATGTTCGGACACAGCATGGGATCATTTCTGGTGCGGGAATATATAGAGATCTACGGTGAAGGTCTTGCCGGCGCGGTCATCATGGGGACCGGATATCAGCCACGCCAGACGCTGGACGCCGGAATGGTCATGACCCGTGCCATGGAGCGGTCCAAGGGCGGGCGTTTCCGCAGCAATCTGGTCAATAATATGGCGCTCGGCTCCTATAACAAGTCATTCGAGCCGGCGCGGACACCGGCCGACTGGCTGACAAGAGACGAAGCGGTCGTAGATGCCTATGTGGCGGAGCCGCTCTGCCAGTTTATTTTTACCGTCAACGGATACAACAATCTGTTCCGCGGTATGCGGTATGCACAGGAGGGCAGACATCTGGCAAGAATCCCCAAAAATCTGCCTGTCCTGATCGTATCCGGTGCAAATGATCCGGTCGGGGATTTCGGAAAAGGTCCGGCGAAGGTGGCCCAGAGCTATCTGGAAAACGGGCTCCGGGATGTCACATTCAGGCTGTATCCTGAGGACCGGCACGAACTGCTCAACGAACTGGACAAAGAACGTGTGGACCGGGATATTCTGGACTGGATCGAAGCGAGAATTTCCTGACTTCAGCCCAGCGGGATTTCGATGATCCTGGCCATTTTAGTGAGGCAGTCTTCAATCTGTGACGAGATTTCTTCGACCATGCGGTCTGAGATCTCGTCATTTTTTTCTTTTTCGAGACTGTCGTAAAAGTTTTTGCGCACCTCATCAGTGAGTTTATCCACCCGGCTTCGGAAATAGCGCTTCGGCAGCAGTTTGCGGGCCGGCAGCGGTACATTGATCTGCAGAATGGCTTCCTGCATGCGGTCTTTTCCCAGAAACAGGACCATCAGGGATATGACAACTCCCGCGATGATGCCGGGAAGACCTTCCGCGATCAGGACGATGCCGCTTCCTCCGCAGAGCAGGCCGACCAGGATCGAAACGATGGTGTCGATCATCCAGGTCGTCTCTTCAACGGCAAATACATTTTTGGTATCCAGATGAATATCGATGTCCGACAGTTTCAGATAGGAGGTCAGGCTCAGCGCCCGGTAAGGCACGTTGTGCCTGACACAGATGGGCACCGTATATTCTTCGAGTTCGTAGGCGACTGGTTTGAGCCAGGCACTGACCGGCTTTACCAGCAGCTGCCGGGCTTCCTCGGTGTGGAGCCATGCTTCGATTTCCTTCTGGAGGATCTCGTCGATGTCGGCAAGGCGCCGGATCTCGCCTTCACGCCAGCGGTCTATGACGGGCAGGACACAGTTTTCTATGATCGGCCCCGTGAGAGCATCCACGGCTTTTGTAAAGAGATCGTTTATGTTTTTTGCAACGATTTTTTCTACTGTGGAAGAGTCCCTGAGATCGGCCAGTTCTTTCTGGAAGGAACGCAGCTCTTCATCGATGCGGCCGCAGTAGGAGAGACCGCGGGCGACAGAGAATTCCGGCTGTCCCTCGGTGATGGTCACAGCCTCCGGATAGACCTCCCGGCACCAGTCTGCGATCAGAGACAGACGGGAAACACCGCCGGTCAGGAAGATGAGTTCCGGAAATTCACCTGTAATATGCTTGCGTGTTTCCTTCAGACTCTCAACGAATACCTCGTGGAACGAACGGTGCTGCAGGCGTTCCATTTTTTTGTTGAGCTGCCGGTCCGCTGTCTTTTCGTTCATGCGGAGTGTCAGGGTCAGCGGAGCATCGTAATACACGCGGACTGTTTCCAGACAATCGTGCGTTTTCCAGTATTCTTCATCGGAGAAGTATTTTTCCTTGAGCCTTCTGGCGGCAAATTCACAGTAACTCCGCCATGGTTCGCTCTTCTCAAAGACGGCGCGCAGCGCCTTTTCATCAGCGGAAGCAGACAGGCTTTCCTCGAGAAGGATCTCATCCATGATCCCGCCGCCCAGAAAGACTTCGCCTGCTGTCTGCAGTTCGACCTCACGGCCGCCGGCAATGTAGGCAAAATCTGTGGTGGAAGAGCCGATGTCGACCACCAGAACCGGATGCGAGAGAATGTCGTAACCGACCTGAAGATATTTTGACTGACAGGCGCTGACGAGAGCAGCACGTGATTCGGAAATGATCCGCACGGGCGGATACCCAAGCCTCTCAAAAATGGCGCGGTACCGTTCACGGGTGATCCGATCCCAGCCGGCCGGGCAGCCGATATAAAAACAGCAGTCTTCGTTCTGGATCAGATCGCCATTCTGATATAATTCACCCAGCACACCCGCCGCAAACCGTCGCACATCACTTTCGCTTTCTTTATCTGTGAGAAAATGACTTTTAAATCGGAGTTTTCGCTCAACGGCATCCGGATCATAACAGGCTTCTTCACCGATGACCAGCTCCTGATTTTTCAGCCGGGCATAGGCAGTTATAAAGCTGGAGGCACCTCGGACATTCAGGATCCGCGGTGTATCGCTTTTCTCTTTTTTCAGGACGGAGACAGCGCTTTCCGCGTCACCGAGATCAAAACCAAAGAAACGTTCCATAATGTGCTCCTTATCTCAGACAGACCCCCCATCGCCGGCCAGTCCCTTGGCGAGTACAGTATTATTCTGCAGGATCGCCGGCCGCAGGGTGCCCTTCCTACGGGAGGGAATACGGGTAAAATAGCGGGCTGTTTCTTCACTGTATTCCACGGTATCCACACCTTTTTTGTGCAGATAAAACCGGATATTGGAAATTTCGGCCTGCGCATCTGCTTCATCTGCTCTGGCATAGGCGGACTCCAGAATTCCGGAAAGCAGCTGCAGTTCATCCTGAGGCAGTACTGCCTCATCGATCGAGACCGGACCGGTCAGCTCTTTATCCCGCAGTTCTTCGTACTGAACATCCTCAAGCTGCTGATCTACGACGGTCAGCAGGCCGGTAAGACTGTGGCAGATTTTATCCGGAGCCGGGTGTACTTCCAGTATCTGTTCTTTCTGAGGTGTGAAACCGCGTTTTTTACCGAACTGCATACCTCCGATAAAAATGCCGATAAGGCCGGCGATCAGAAGGACCAGTCCGACCGGAGACAGAGCCGCGGGAGCCGCCGTCATAAAGAATGCCGCCGCAGCGGAAAAACCGGCGCCGACAGCGACCGGCACCCATCCGCCGGCTTTTGCCTTTCCGGAGGGAAGTGTCCGTTCATAAGTCTGGATCTCGCCGGAACTGTCGATCAGCTGAAGCGCGGCCCTGGCCGTTGACAGAGAAGCTGAAGCGGCTTTCCGCACGGCATCGGAAGGAGCCTGCTCATTATATTGCAGCTGGATGCGATTCAGGGCATTTTCACAGATCACCGCAGCCTCTTCTGCATCAGCGGCGGCGGAGAGGCGTGTCTTCAGCTGTTCTTTATCTTTTTCAAGGAGTTCACGTGTATTCATGGTATTCCTCTCGTCCCGCTGCGCGGTCCTTCGTCCTCATGTCGGGGCGCCTCTCAAGTATCGTCACCCGTCAGCAGACAAGTCTGCACGGGTTCCGTACTAAG
>CACZSZ010000183.1 GCA_902783945.1 uncultured Lachnospiraceae bacterium | reverse complement strand
CTTGAAAATATTGTCACAAATACAGAAGGAGCCGTAGAAATCTCTTTTTTCGAAAAATACGGCGTGATCTGCCTGACGCTTGATGAGGCTGGTGAGGAAGAAATAGAGCGGCAAATGGAAGCTCTTGGAAAAGTATCAATGAACGAGTGGGTTATACCTTCGTGCGAAGGACATGAATTGTCAAAGAGAGCACAGGAAGAAGACGTTATTAGGGCATACGTTTTCTTCAGAGAAGATACGGTCCCGCTCGGGAGAGCGAAAAGGGAAATGGACGTTTTCCTTACAGTAGATAAAAACGGAACGACACACTTGTATTGTTTCGGATAGAAAGAGAAAAAAATAGAAATTTTTGAAACAGAAACGGAAGATGAAAAAGGAGGAAGAATAATGACTAAAGCAGACAAATATCTTGTCAGCGATATTCACAATATTTTAGAGAACGGGTACAAGGACATCAATCCACGCCCCAGATACGAAGATGGGACGCCAGCCCACACCATCAGCGTGAACCATGTAACAAGGAAATACGACCTCAGCAAAGGCGAGTTTCCTATCAGCACACTGCGTCCCCAGGCCTAGAAAACGGGGATCCGCGAGATCTTCACGATCTACCAGCACCCGACTAATGTCATCTCAGAAATGAGAGACATGGGCGTTACCTGGTGGGATCCGTGGGATATCGGCGACGGCACGATCGGCCAGCGCTACGGTGCCACCGTGAAGCGCTACGACCTGATCCATAACCTGATTGATGATATCCGCAAAGACCCGTACGGCCGCCGCAAAGTTGTCTCTCTCTGGCAGGAGAACGATCTCCGCGAAACACCGGGGCTGGCTCCCTGTGCTTTTCTGACCATGTGGAATGTGCGCGGAAACTATCTGGACATGTCCATGATCCAGCGCAGCGGCGACATGCTCACGGCCTCGGGAGCAGGCGGCATCAACGAGATCCAGTACGCTGCTCTCCTGATGATGACCGCGTGCACAACCGAGCTGAAGCCCGGCATCTTTACACACTTTGTCGCCAATGAACAGATCTATGACCGGCACATGGAAAACGCGCAGGAATTACTGCGCCGTGCGGAAGAAAAAAAACAGCGGGAAACATCGGATGCATCAGATAAACAGCCGGCTCTGATCCTGGCAAAGGCACCCGGCTGCCCGTTTGAAGAATATACGATCGATGACTTTGAAATGCAGAACTACGACCCTGTGCGGCCGCAGCTGAAATTTGAACTGGGAATCTGACAATACCGGACAGGATCCGGCTGCTTCGGAGAATCGTACATGCAGTTTTTACTGAAGCCTCTGGCTTTCATCTTTATCATCTTTTTTACATGTTTTCTGAAAAGCAGAGGACTGTTCAAAAAAGAACTGGCGCTGATCGTTCTGAAGATCATCATGAACCTGACCTTGCCGGCATCTGTTATCACTGCCTTCGCCTCTTTCGAAGGCAGATTTTCTCTTCTTCTGCTGTCTGTAGTCGGTCTTGTCGTAACGATCGGCCCTTATTTCGCGACATATGTCCTGACAAAAAAGAAGGCGAAAGAAGAGCGCGTCTACTATATGATCAATATGTCCGGATTCAACATCGGCTGCTACGGGCTTCCAGTAGTACAGTCTTTCTACGGTGAGTTCGGCGCGCTGCTCTGCATCATGTTCGATCTGGGCAATTCCGTCATGATGTCCAGCGGCAATTACGCCTTTACTTCTCTCCTGCTGCACACAGATGAAGACGGCACCCGCGTCACCGCAGGCGCCGTACTGAAACGACTCTTTTCTTCTGTTCCGCTGGACTGCTATGTGATCCTGACGATCCTTTCGCTCTGCGGGTTCTCTGTTCCCCGGATCGCCGTGGATTTCATCCAACCCCTTGCCAATGCCAATGCTTTTCTGTCCATGTTCATGCTGGGACTTCTGTTCTCGCCAAAACCAAACGCTGTCTATCTGCGCCATACCGCGCAGATCCTCGCAGCCAGATACCTGCTTATGACAGCCGCCGCGTTCCTTTGTTACCACATACTCCCGCTGGACATTGAAGTGCGCAGGATCCTCTGTGTGCTCCTGTTCTGCCCGATTGGTTCCTTTGCTCCGGCCTTCATTGAAAAATGTCACGGAGACGGAGAAATGGCCGCCTTTACCAATTCCGTTTCCATTATTTTCAGCCTGGTCATCATGACATCCCTGACTATTTTCTTCCAGTCATCTGCTCTTTGACCAGTCTGTGCCGGTAATACAGCTCCAGATACTCCTTCTCGACATCCGCAAAAGGACGCTCTCCGTATGACAGCTCAATATGGATCTCCGGCTTCTTTCCTGTCTGTTTTTCACCGAGCAGGATTTCCAGATCATACCACAGAAGCGCATCATCGATTTCTCTTACGATATGCGCTTCCTGTTCCGTGAGATCGGATCCGAGAAACTTTTCATAAATTACAGAGAGCAGGCGTTCTTCCGCCTCCCGATAGCCGGCAAGAGTCTGTTTGAACGGCCTGGGAACATCGGACAGATAGCATTCACCCGCGTCATGCAGCAGACAGGCCAGCACGATCCGGCCTGGCAGATGCCTTGCGTAAGCTTCCCTGGCGCAGGCAATACAGTGCTGCCCTACAGACCAGAATGACTTCACATGACCGTTTCCCCTGCAGATCAGGGAGAGCGCATGAGCAATATCCTCGATCCGGAAATCATCCGGTTCCGGTCTGGCCGGTACCATGTGGATCCCGGTGTAAGTAGTTATATATTCCGCCATGCAGCTCTCCTTTCCTGAGAATACTCATTATTTCCGATGTCTTTTTTTATAATCTTCGCGGATCGGGGCCATCAGCTCTTTCTCATCGAACATTGCCTCCATTCTCTCCGGAGAATCTGCCGCGCGGGCATAGCTGACGGCTTTTGACATGACTTTAAAGTTCAGTTCCGTCCCGATACTGTCATGCTCGTATGTTACGGCACGCTCCGGTCGGATGCCGAACCGGCCCGCCTCACGCACCGCGTCAATGTTGGCGCCAAGGAACAGAAACTCCCAGCGATACTGTTCCTTCTGCCTTTCGATCATCCGCCGCACCGTATCATATGTGTACTTCCGGCTGGCGTTTTCCATGCCGTCCGTCGTGATGATAAACAGTGTCTTTTCCGGAACGTCTTCTTCTCTCGCATACTTATGAACATTTCCGATATGGCGGATAGCATCCCCGACCGCATCCAGCAACGCCGTGCAGCCCCGGACATAATACTGTCTGTCTGTCATCGGCTCCACTTTTCCGATCCCCACCCTGTCGTATAACACTTCCGACACATCGTCAAAGAGGACCACGGAAACATATGCCTCACCTTCCTCTTTTTTCTGTTTTTCGATCATACTGTTGAATCCGCCGATCGTGTCTTTTTCGAGTCCCTGCATGGAACCGCTCCTGTCCAGGATCATAACCAGTTCTGTCAAACCTTTTTTCATCTTGCGTACCTCCTTGTCTTTCCCTATATTTGTTATCTGTTGAGACAAGAATACCGCCGCAGGATACAGAAAAGGTCACCCGGGAAGCGACAATGAAATACTACTTACCCGTCATCTGTCTGCTTAACCTGAATAAACATACGTCAGCTCATTCTCCCTGCACCAGTCAGCCGCATAAGAACCTTTCGGAACTGTGTAGACAATCTGATCATATGGGTCTGGCTTACCATCTGAAAAAAACTGACCGATTTCTTCCAGGCTGCCCGGAAGAACTACGCTTGTAAGATTTTCGCACTCATACACGGACATGTCTGCTATTGTCTTTAAACCCTCCGGAAAGATGATTTCTGTTAAGGCAGTTTCCATGAAAGGAGCAACGCCTACATATTCCAGACTATCCGGCAGTTCTATCTGTTTCAAACTGGTACAGCCTCTGAATGCAAAATCCCCGATACTTTTTATTTCATCCGGTATTTTTATTTTCTCCAGACCGGAACACCGCAAAAAACATGTATCCGCAATGCTGCTCATCCCGTCCGGCAGCCACACACTTTTTAAACTTTCGCAGTTGGCAAAAGCAGACTCTTCAATTCTTTTAACGCTCTCTGGTATTTTTATGTGTTCCAGATTTCTGCAGTCGGAAAACGCTGCCTTGCCTATTATTTTTACATCTGACGGTACAAAAAACGTCCTGCAGTCCTTACCGCATATCAGTCTATTGTCCGGTTTACTCAAAAGCACTTCTTTTTCCTCAGTGAGATAGGGATGATCATGAGAAACTTTGAATGTGGCATGACACCCTTTAAATGGATTTGCCCCCATTTCATTGATACTGTCCGGCAATGATATGCGTGTGATCATGTCACAGCCGGAGAATGCAAAGTCCCCAATGGTTTCAAGCCCTTCCGGCAATGCAAGTTCGAACACCAGACCTTTGCAGCCGGAAAATGCATACTCTCCGATACTCCGGAGATTTTCCGACGAATAATAAACATCAATGAGACCGGAGCAGTTACAAAATGCACAGTTCCCTATATGCTCCAACTCTTCAGACATATAGATTTTTTTCAGTTCCTCACATCCCTTAAAAGCATAGTCTCCAATTATTTCAACAGAATCAAGCTCAATAACATCGAATGTATGCGGACAATAGATCAGCTCTGTCCCTGATTTATTAAAGAGGCATCCATCCTTTACGGAAAATGCAGGGTGTTCAGAAGAAATCTCAAAAGCAACCGAAGGAATTTCCACAAAGGGATTTGCTCCTATTTCAACCAGACTGTCCGGAAGATAAATGCCTGACAAATTCATACATTGGCTGAATACACAATCCCCTATTTTCTCCAGGGTCTCCGGTAAAGATATTTCTGTAAGATTTATGCATGACTGAAACGCGTTATCGTCGATTCTTGTCAGTCCCTCCGGCAAAACAATCCTGCTCGCTTTACAGCCCAAAAAAGCATGCTCTCCGATTCCCGTCACCTGATGTCCGTTGATTTCTTCCGGAATGATCACTTGTTCTTCATCTTCTTCATAAAGATTATACCAGGTGATCTGTGCCGTCCCGTCCTCATTGATCGAATAATAGAATCTCCCGTATTTTTCTGAGTTTGTTCCTTCTTCTGCATACGTAGTGCTGCATAAAGAAAAAGACCAAAGAATACAGATACAGAGAATTGTGACTTTCCTGATGGTGCTTTTCATAGTTGCCTCCTCAATTCATCTTTCAAGCTTAAACGATAAAGTAAAAGTATCGTACCATAATACAGACAGGACCGGCAAGCAGGCAAAGAAACCTGCCGGGCAGCTTCACAATATATAATCCGGTTAATTAAAATGAGGGGACCTGTCCGGTCCCCCCATATCATCTTCCGTTTCTCTGCCGGATACCGGCTGTCACGGAATATTCTGTTATCGCATCTCCCTGTTCCGTCAGGGCTTTACTGTTTGAGTATCAGCAGTTAGTTTGTGCCGGACACTTCGTATGTGGCATCATATTCATCGACGAAACCGCCGCCGGCGTTCTCATAATACGTATTGCCTTCCTCGTCGGAATACGTTCCGTCCTCATTTTCCATGATGGTCACAGGACGTCCCGATCCGTCAGAGACAAGTCCGATCACCTCTGTATCCGGTGCGCTCTCCGGCATCCAGGTGGTGTAGTAAGCGCCATAGCTGTCGCAGAACAACCCTTCGCCTACGGCATAGTATACATTGCCTTCTCCGTCATAGTATACACCGCTGTTGCCGGTGATGTTTACCGGACGGCCGGAACCCTGAGAGTAAACAAGGAACGTCTCATTCGGGAGATCCGGATTGCTGGCAGGTGCCGATGCCGACTCGGCAGGAGCAGCTGCTGCAGGAGTGAAATCTGCGGTCGGTGCTGTTGAGGAAAGATACTCGGATGCCACAAATCCTGTTCCGTTGTTGAATGCAATCTGATACCAGCCGCAGTCAGCTCCGTTCTTCTGCACGACACCCGTTACGTGTACGGCTGCTCCGGTAACCAGTTCACCGATGCTATAGCTGTCTACGCTGTATCCGCTCCGGACATTGAGTTTTGCATTGCCTACATTCACATACATCGTCATATCTCTCGGAACGACGGTATATACATCAGCCGCGGCTTTCTGAACTGCCTGCTTGGTGTCATATTTCAGGATCTTGATGGAAAGGATCGACTCGTTGATCTTGTTCATCATTTCCGGATTTGTCACAAGGCCGGTGGCCATGAATACTTCATTCTGTGTGGTGAAAGCCGCTGTAAGCGTATTCACATAATGTGTGTCCGCCTCTACGATATCCGGAAGCTTTTCTCCGTTTGAGAAGTGTTCGATCACGATCATATTCGTGCCGTCGGACAGAACGATCCATTTACTGGGATCCTGGATCTCTTTCCAGTTTTGATCGGGAAGCGCGATCGACAGGATGCCGTCTTCTGAAGTAAATACATTCGCTGTCTCTTCAGCAGCTGCCGCTGTTTCTGTCTGGGCCCCTTCTTCCGCCAGGACCGGCAGGGCCGGACTCATGGACAATACCAACGCCGCTGCAAGACTTCCGATCATTACTTTGTAGTTTTTCATAAAATATGTCCTCCTTTTTAATGTCTTTCTGTTCCTGTTTCAATATTTAATCATCATATTCCATATCTTTTTCCAAAACCGTTCCGTCAGCGACGCTGATATCATATTCGTATTCCGCGCCGTCTGCCGTACGGAAGGTAACATTGTATTTATCGATCCCGTCATCCATCTCTCTTCTGCATTCCGTGACAGTCACATCGCCTTCTGTAAATCCCGCATCTTTTATGGCGATAGCTGCCGCGTCCGCTTCCGTGATCTCTCCGGCGGCTGTCTGCGCCGCTGCCTCGCCGGGATTGATCAGTCCCTTGTATTCCAGTTCGTCATCCGGCTCCCATACGTCCTGTTCATGCGCCAGGATCTCACCGGTTGCCATATCAATATCATAATCATATTTTGCCTGTCCGACAACAAAGAAATTGATATCAAAGATCTTCTTTCCGTTTTCAAAATCCGCGCCTGCCTTATAGACGATGGCTCCGCTGTCCAGCACGCCGGCATCCTGCATGGCCGTATGTACTGCCTGTTCCAGCTTCCCGGCTTCCTCTTCCGGATCTGCCGTTTCCCCGGCTGTCAGCCCATCGTATTCGGCATCATCGAAAGCTTCCCATGCTTCGGACTCACCGCTCAGGATGTCTCCCGTCACCGCATCTACTTCATATTCAAATTTTGTCTGTCCCGGGATCAGAAAATGTACATCGTACTGTTCTTTTCCATCGGAATACTCCCAAACTTTCTTGTAAACAGCCACATCCTCTGCGGCGACACCTGCCTTTTCGAGCGCCGTCTTTACGGCATCATCAACTGTGATTTCCGCTGCCCACACGGCTGTTCCGCTTATCATCGTAAACAATACTGCACCTGTAATAATTCCGATCATTCTCTTTTTCATATCCCGGTTCCTCCAGTTCTGAATCCGTTTTTTCATCAGTAAATTTCTGATTTACTGCCTTCATACACATATATACGGCTTTTCCAAAAAATATCCCCGCGCTTTTGCATTATTTAATATTCCGAATTTTCTCCAACTGTTCTGAAAATTCAATCCTGCGGCAGGGCCTCAGCAATTTTCTTCGGATGGAAGTAAATCTCATCTCCCTCTTCCCTGGTTAAAGGAATATCCACTTTGACAGCTGTTTCATCCGATGTAAATGTATTTCCTTCCATGGTTCCGAGTTTTTTGAATCCGGAGATCACTCCCACATGTCCGTATGCATCCACATAAGTAGCAACGACGCAATCTCCTCCGCCCGGCTGCTCTCCGATGATCTTTGCCAGATTTTCCTTCTGTGCAAAGTAGGGGAATGCATTCCCGCACGAATAGGAAGAACCGGTAGTCAGAATATAAAAATCGTACTGACCGCCGTATCCGTCTTCATCGTCAAACAAACCGTCCAGATTCGTATCCACATGATAGTATTCCGTACAATAATTGCCGTTCAGCAGATCTCTGTACGTAAGATTGACTTCACCGTCATTGCTCAGAAAACCCAGCGTAGCCACCAGAGCCGCGACAGAACCGCCGCCGTTGTCGGACAGATCGATCACCACCTTTTTTACATTGCCGTCTTCTTTGATCTTTTCAAACGCATAATAGAACAGTCCGAAAGAACTGGTTTCCAGATCATCTTTCGTCGGCAGTTTCGTGTAGAAACTCTCAGGCCTGGTCAGATCTTCCCTGAATCCGTCAAAGTAGATGACACAGGTATCCCCTTCAATATCCACCTTGCCGGATCCGTATCCGAATGGTTTAAGAAGACTCATACGCATAGTATCATCGAGCAGCTTCGCCACATTCGGTCCGATCGTCGGATCCTCAGTCTCATTCTCTCTTACCCCTTCAAACAGATCCGTGTCTTTTGGGATCAGTTTCATCAGTCCTTCGAGAATCGGGGTCAGATCCTCGCTCAGCTCCGCTACTGTATCATACCCGATAAACTGCAGAAGAGTGTGGATCAACTGCGCCTTATCGATAGCACCCTCTGAATCGATGATGGACGGAGAAAGGACCTCCGCGTCATGCCCGCTGTCAAACAGCACGGTGAACAGCTTCTCCAAAGCATCAATGTCGTCCTTCGGGTCCGGCGTCAGAAGAGCTTCTTTCATGCTGTTTTCTTCCAGATAGCTGTCAAAACTGCTGATCCCTTTTTCTTCCTTATGTCCATAGGTCAGGTCGAGAAGAAGACACATAGCGGCATAATTATACGCTGCATATGCTTCGCTCAGTTCCTGACGATCTGCAAAACTCCCGCTGTACCATCTGTCCGCATAAGGATTCGGGGCAGACTTCATCGAACCTGTGCCGTAAATACTGTCCACCGAATTCACAATATCATAAAAATCGTCTCCGTTATATGCCAGCCAGCCGTCCATCATGGGAGTTACAAAAATGGCCTGAGCCACCGCAAAGGGCATCAGCACATTCCTGCCCTGGCGGATCATCTCCACCCCGTAATCCTTCAGATCCACTTCATACCGCTGTGCAGGCGTCCTGGTGGATTCATTCTTTACAGAGGGCCGCATGGCAATAAACTCTTCTTTGGCAATGACTCCGTCCGGATTGGCATTCGCGGCGTTAGGTCCCAAGAATGTCTGCCAGTCGTCGCAGCCGATTGTCTGGTTCGCGGTATCCACGCATACACTCTCACCATTGCGGGAAACCAGAAAGACATCCCCCTCCCATGTGTAATCCAGAACCGGATTATAATTTTCCACGAAAAGCAAATTGATGTATTCTTTCAGAGATATGTACGGCACATCTTCCTGTTCCTTAAACTTCCAGACAGACAAGGTATAGACACTGTCCAGTGTTCCCCGGAACACTCTCGCTTCCTGCTGTTCCAAAAGAGTCATACCGGCAATCTCTTCCGATTCCTCTGCAGATACCGGCACGGAGAACATCAGGCAGAGCATGACCAGCATCATTCCCATAGCTGTCAGTCTGTATTTCAGGTTTCTGCAGTCTTTGTCTCTGTTTTTGAGTCTGTTTATGAGTCTCATTCTTCCATCTCCTTCCTTTTCAGAACTGCGGTTTTTCCGTTTCTGTTAATCCGGCCTTCTGCCGCCTTCACCGGTATGCCGGCAGGATCACAGTAACAAAATTGTGCAGAGCTCCGGCGATCCACAGACCTGTCAGTATCATATAAAAAACCCGCGTGTTCCGTATATGCATTTTTTCCAGAATAAAATCAAAGCCGCAGACGACAAAATACATGACCGCATATACCGCTGAGATCATATACCGTCCCTGTGCCTGCAGATCACTGAAATAGGCATACCACACAAACAGAAAGACCGGAATACACATAGCCAGAAGCATCACAATATTAAAAATCCCCTCTTTGCTGCTCTGGCGGGACGGCTTTTTCTGAACAGGAGAAAACCGGCGCACGGTCAGCAGACTGACTGCCAGAGGGATCCCGATCATAAAAATATAGATCCTGTTGAGAATGTCCTTCATGTAAATATTAAAGTACCCGAAAGTCCCCACAAAGCTCACAACTACAAGCTTCATCCAGATATGCGGCCACCCCGGATCCTGATACCACATCAGATCCCGCAGAGACCATCCCAATTCCGCAGGCGACTGACGCACAGAAGGCTTCAGCCCCGGAACCGCATATTGCTCCATCAGGTTCCTGGCGGTCCGGAATCCCAGAAAATCCCCGTCATACAGAAAATAATTGCGGATAAACCACCAGCCGGAAATTCCCAGGACGATCAGACAGATCACCACCGTCTTTTTCAAAAACAACGCTTTGTCTGTATACTCCCGGTTTGCGGCAGCCAGAGTAAAATAATAGACGATGCCGGCCAGGATCCAGCCGTAGGCATTGTAATACGAAAGTGCGCAGATTCCGATCCCGACGGCCAGCGTGATACAGGTCTTCCATCTCCACCCGTCCTTCAGGGCGCACACCCACGCATAGAAAATAATACTTACAGACATCAGAGCCAGTGAATCACAGTTCATATACGTCCCCAGGTAATGGAACCCGGGCAGGTACAGGACCAGGACGGCAAAACAAATCCCTTTCCATCCCCTGAATAGTTTTTCGCCGGCCAGAAATGTGAAAAAAGCTCCGATCGTGAGAAAGGTGACGCTTGCCATACGCGCTGCGATCAGCAGGGCTGGCACATCCGTCCGAAAAAAAGATTCGAACTTCATATAAACCGCTGACACAATAGATGCCAGAAGCGGATATACAGCATAGGAAAACCCCCAGTTGCCGTCACGTACCTCTGCGTCAAAACCGGTAGGCAGCTTTCCGCCATGATCATAGATAAAGCGCGCCACGATATAACGCATGTACTCATCCGGTCCTGCATCTATGCTTTTCTGAAGAGTCGCCCACCGGATCATCAGAACGGTCAGACCGGCTATCAGCAGTATGATCAGAATCCGGCGGATCTTCATTTCTCTTGTCGGCAGGTTCTCTGTTTCTCCCACGTTTTCCCCTGCTTTCCACTCGCTCCGGAGCTTAAAAAACACCTGCTTACTTACAGAAATGATAGTATCATATCCCTGTTTTGCGTTCAACTTCTGTTCAGGGTTGTAACACCTGCAGTCGTTTGAGTATAATCATTCATGAAAGAAACAGACAGGGCGGCGGAAAACACGCCGGAACGGAAATAACAATGAAACAACTCAGACATCTGCTGACTGACAGCCGAAATATTTCCCGCAGTGCATTTATCTGGAATGCGCTCGCTTCCATACTGCTGGCAGGCCAGCCGGTGATCGTTCTGATGCTGCTGACAAGAACCCTGGGTGTGGCGGACGCCGGCGTGTTTTCTTTTGCGCACTCCAATGCCAACCTGCTGTTTTTTATCGGGGAATTCGGTCTGAGAAAGTATCAGGCTTCCGATGTGAAAGAGCGGTACAAACCGGGAGAATACTACGCGTTCCGGAGTCTTTCCTGTCTTGCCATGGTCTGTGCACTGTTTATTTTCTGCATCCATGCATACCTCCGCAGCGGATATTCGTTCGGGAAAGTACTCGTGGTGTTTTTTGTCGGACTGTGCCTGACGGTACAGGCAGTTTCAGAAGGGCACGAGTCGAATATGCAGCAGAAGGGAAGACTGGATATTGCTGCAAAAACAGCTTTCCTGCGGACTTTGTCACTCATCATCGCCTATTTCATCGGAATTTTCCTGACCCGCAGCCTGCTGATCTCTTCTGTTCTCGCGTTTGTCTTTGCTCTCACGGTATTTCTGACATCAACGTTCCGGATCTCCCGTGATTTTAATTCCCGGCGGCCGGTTTTTCATAAGGATGCCGTGACCGGGATCCTGACGGCGGCGTTTCCGATCTTCATCACACTGTTTCTGAACAATTATATTGCCAACGCTCCCAAATATGCCATCGACAGCACCCTGGGAGACGAACTGCAGGCGGTCTACGGATTTCTTTTCATGCCGACCTATACGATCGGCCTGCTCTGCAACTTTATTTTCAATCCGCTCATTGTGAAATACGCGCAGATGTGGACCGACAGGAAAATACCGGAATTTACAAAACTGCTCACCCGGCAGATACTTACTATTTTCGGAATGACAGTCCTGGGGCTGGCAGCGGCTCGGCTCGCCGGCATACCCGTGCTCTCTCTGATCTACAATACGGATCTGAATGGATACCGGGGATCGCTCTGTATCCTGATCCTCGGCGGAGGCATGTGGGCATTCTGCACTTTCTTCACTACCATCATTACGATCATGCGACGGCAGAATCGGCTGCTGTTCGGATACGCTGCCGCTGCAGCAGCGGCTTTCCTGCTTTCCGGACGGATCATCGTGCAGTACGGTATTCCGGGCGCCGCCTGGCTGTATACCGGTATCATGACCGGTCTGACCATGATCCTGTTCCTGTTCGTATATCAGGGGATCAGGCAGGCACGGACAGAATCCTCAGGATCCGTTCCCGGTTCAGGAGACTTGTGATCCATCCCGGCACATTTCAAAAAAGTCCCGTGTACAGTCGATGACTCTTTTCCGGTCTTTCGGTGCCATATTGTAATACAAAGGAAGACGTACAAGCCTTTCACTTTCCGCCGTCGTGAAGCAGTCCTCACCGTGAAAACGTCCGAATTTAAGTCCCGCGGGAGCACTGTGGAGCGGAACATAATGGAATACGCACTGGACATCCCGGCTCTTCATAAACCGGATGTAGGCCTGTCTTGTATCCAGATCCCTGCATTTAATATAGAACATATGTGCATTATGCGCACAGCCTTCCGGAATCACCGGCAATTCAATGATCCCGGCCTCCGCCAGCGGTGCAAACGCTTCCCGGTATGCCTGCCAGGATGCCATCCGGCTGTCATTGATCTGGCCGGCAGCCTGCAGCTGCGCCCAAAGATAGGCCGCATTCAGCTCGCTCTGGAGATAACTGTCCCCGAAATCGATCCAGGTATATTTATCGATCTGGCCGCGGTAAAACCGGCTTCTGTCGGTTCCCTTTTCCCAAAGGATCTCCGCTTTTTCAATGAAGGATTCCCTGTTGATGACGATGGCTCCTCCTTCGCCCATCGAAAAATTCTTTGTCTCATGGAAAGAATAACAGCCAAAGTCACCTATCGTCCCCAGCGGGCTGCCTTTATATGTGCTCATGATACCCTGGGCTGCATCTTCAACCACCATAAGGTCATGCCTCTTTGCAATGTCCATAATGGTATCCATCTCACAGGCGACTCCGGCATAGTGGACCACACATATGACTTTTGTTTTTCCGGTAACTGCCGCTTTGATCTTGGATTCATCAATGTTCATCGTATCCGGACGGATATCCACAAATACAAGTGACGCACCCGCAAGTATGAAAGCATTTGCCGTAGAAGGAAATGTATAACTCGGAAGGATCACCTCATCGCCGGGCTCCAGCCCGCAAAGAAAAGCCGCCATGTCCAGTGCGGAAGAGCCGCTTGTCGTGATCAGGATTTTTTTTGCTCCGAAACGGTCCTCCATCCATCTGCTGCATTTTTTTGTAAAAGGGCCGTCGCCGCTGATCCTGTGATTTTCCACGGCTTCTTTTATATATTGTAATTCTGTTCCCACATAGGGAGGTACATTAAAATCAATCATATCCTGCGAATACTCTTTCAGTAAACTTCTCTGATGAACCATAGATCCTCTGAAGTATAATACTCCGGCAATTCGATCCATACTCCATAGGATTTTTCAATAAACCACCCTTCCGCATCGTGCTCCATCCATCCATAATCACCGAAATCAGAGGAAATTCCATCATACCAGTATTGCCAGACGGCAGGCGTAATATCAGTATTTAACCAGGCCCAGCATTCGGAACTTTCATCATAGTAGCAGTCTGCTTCAGCATCCCAGATAAGCATTTTGTCTTCACCCGTACGGGTGATCTCATAGCTGTGATCTCCAGATTTAGACAAGTGAATCGTTTCGCCGAGCGGACCCGTTTCGAAGACGGTATTTTCATCGGTAATACGCAAATTCATCAGAATATCCCAGTAATCCCGGATATAGCTTTTTTCAGCATCTATAGACTCATAATAGTAACAGCCGAGCAGTCCGCCTGTCGGATCCTCAAAAAAATTCTCCCACATTCTTACGTGGTATCCGTCCATCTCATATTCCAAAATAGCAGCATACGCATACTGATCGTTATACTTTACCAAATGAAGATCTTCTACTATGGTCTCATCATCATGTTCACTAACAACCGAATCTTTGAATTCTTCCGGATTATCCCGGATCTCTTCAAAGTCTGCAAATACATCTGAATGAAATATACGGAATATCGGCAGTTCATACATGTTTTCAGGGAAAAACACATCTCCGTCATTTCCCCACTCGTCCGGTACGATTACTTCATAACTACCTATGATTTTTGACGTATTATTAGTTTCGATGCTTATTTCATCTCTCACCTGATTGATTATATAGCTCCTTATTATCTCCAACTCGTCTATCCTTGAATTGAATCCGCCGTAAACCGCATCCAAAAACTCCTCGTTGTCATCCAGATTGGTGATCCACTCCGTATTTTCTCTTTTGTAATGTAATTCTACTTCTTTGGTATAATTCTTTGTTTCTGCTTCCGCCAATGTTTCGAAGAAAATTTTTTTCACTTTTTCTTCGTCAATATCTGATGACTTTGAAAATTCAGATGCCTTGTTGACTAAAAATATTTTCCCTAACGCTTCCTGCGTCGCATCTCCATAGTTATATGTGGTCACCTTTATTTTTACAATTGCTGTATCTTCTTCCACTATTTCATCATAAATCTCATAGTCAAAACTACAGAACCTATCAAGAAATTCTTTCATTGCCGGCGACTCTGCTTCAGAGCCGCCTGAAATCAGTTCTTCATAATTACTCTCATACAATTCATTTCTAAATGTTTCTATATCACGTTCGACAGTATCAATAAGACTGTCTTCACCAGCTCCGAACACGCTGACCGGAAGACATATTATAAAAATTATAGCCGCCGTGATAAAGTTTTTCATATTATTACTCCTTCCACCTGATATATTGTGTAAATTTAGTATATCATTTCACCACTTTTTTTAATAGAGTATAAGTCACCCCTCGACTTTCTATCCATGCAGTGGTTGACACTCAAAGTATTCCTCCTTAATATTAATATTAAACATTCTACAATCAGCAGGAAAGGCAGATATTTCCCATGTTAAAAGAAATGAAGTTTACCAGTTTTTATCAGAATGAACCGGATGT
>CACZSZ010000182.1 GCA_902783945.1 uncultured Lachnospiraceae bacterium | reverse complement strand
TCCATCTGTCAGCAGGTCTTCTTCAGGCTCTGTTTCTTCAGCCTCTGCTACGTATCCTGCCTCTTCTGTTCCTTCGGCATGCTCCGCGGTATCTGTTTCCGCCAAGTTTTCATTTTCCGGCATTTCTGTAAACACATCGCTACTGCTGTCAGCCTTCTGTATTGCCGGTGCTGCGTCGTCACTTTCGGGTTGCAGAACCTCTCCGCTTTCATCCGTAATCTCGGTCTGCAGAACCTCACCGACTTCTTCCTGCCTCTCTGTCTGCTGAACAGTATCCTCGCTCATTTGTTCTTCTGCCGCCGCTTCCGGTTCTGCAGCTATTTCCTCCTCCGCTGCAGATACAAAAAAAGCAGACTGGCCGGCACCGGCCAGTTCTGCCAAAATCAACAGGAATGCAAATGCAATACACAGAGCTGTCTTCTTCATAGTCACAATCCTTTTATTCAAGTTTTACATCATCTGCTAAATCTTATGCTTACCTTTAATAATACCGCAGATCCCGGATGGATTGCAATGCTATCTGCGCTGTCACATCAAGGGCAGCGCAGAAAATCCAAGCGAAAGTGTATCACAAAAGAACATATTATCAGCACGATTATGCTTATCGAGCCAACCGTAGGTCTGGTCTGTGCAGGGACACCGTAGTACACGTCGAAGTACTTTGCCATTTCGCCCGTCAGGTAGAATTACAACACGCACGTTTTGGAACGAATCTTCCGATGTGAAATTATAATTCTGCAGCTCCAAACAGATCCGGAAGACATTTGCCTCATAGTCTTTCAGGACCGCCGGCAGGGTGATCCTGCGGAGATAATGCACGAAATAAATATAAGCCTCAAGATTATATTTACATCATCGAAAGAAATACATAAAAGAAAAGGAACACACATAGAAAAGGAGAATGATCATGGAAAAAATAATCAAATCTTTTGTTATGGCAGGAATCGGGTTCGCTTTTGGTTGCCTGGTTTCCTATTATCTGGGAGATGGAATACAAATACCGGTTGCTATTCTTTTTGCGGGACTGCCCTCCGGATGGAGCTTTATCGGGAAACACTTCGGACATTCCATTGTTTTCGGAGGCATTATATTCACCGTCCTCTTTTATGCAGTGAAGCTTGCGGCAGCTCTGGTCATTGGTTGGATTGTGTTAATTGTAAATGTAATCCGAGGACTGATCGAAGTGCTCAGTCATTCCACAGAACTCGCACAGTAAAAACGAAATACCCCTTTTTAATCATTGGAAATCCGGCTCACCAGCCGGATTTTTCCTGCTCTTTCCTGCTTTGTGTCCGCCTCTGGCTGTTTCTTTTCCTATAATCAGGTGGTTTGTATTGGTATACAGAGGTGCCGGCAAAACCGGCATCTCTGCATACCTTTTTATTAGTCTCTGTTTATGTCCATTCTTTTTGAAAAAGCTGGCCAGGAGCCTGAAGAGACGGGAATGGCTGCCAGGAACACCCAATTCATTTTTCCTCCGATTTTATGTTTTTCTTCAAAATATGGACACCAAAAGAAAGTCGTCCCCGCCTTAAGGCTTAAACACGACTTTGTCTTCAGTCTGACCGGCTGCCATAAAATTCGGCAGCCGGTTTTTTCGATCCATAACAGAATCGTCATTCCCCTGTCACTGTCATTTCTTTGAATCTGCATCCCCCGAACACGGCCGGACCGCCTTCCGGTGTCAGTACGATCCGGTACGTACCCCTGGGAGTAGCATTCATCTGGGTCTCATTATTATAATCCGGAGCGGACCAGTCATAAACCTTTCCTGTGAGAACGATCTGCCCATTTTCGTCATAGCCCGCTGTTTCATATTGACCAAATATATAATTCGATGCCATTGTTCCAAAACCGATAGTATTCATATAGCAGTAATCCCCATCGATCCTGTTGATCCAATAAGAAGCAAATACTGCATTCATGGTATCCTCATCGACTGATCCAAATAATTCTGTCATGATCACAGAAAGCGTTTCTTTTGTGGCAATGTTGTACTCCATAATACCTGCAGCCCACTGGATCCGATCATCCTGCTTAGCAAAACGATTCTGATAATAGTCCAGCAATCTGACTTTATCTTCTCCGCTTAAGGATGCAAGGTCCAGATGCAGATCCGGACTATCCGCTATGGATACTCTATGATCATACAGACGGTACACCATGTTGACCATTTGCTCCAGTTCTTTGGACTCCTGTATCCCTGTCGGTGCGTCAGTCCTCTCATTTTCCGGTGCTTCTGCTGGCTCTGCCATTATACCTTCGTCCGGCTGTGCAATAGTTTCGCCGCCGGATTCTTTCTCCAGAATACTTCGATCATACATATCTGCAGAAAACTCGATTGGAACAGCATTTGCCCAATCCGGCAGATAATCAGGAAAAGCGGTGTCGTCCATACTTGCTATATTGACATCAACTATTCGTGGTGAATTATCTACTATATTCCAGACATTGACAACGTTTGACCATCTCGCCGGTGCATCATGATAGTTCAGCACAGATATTCCGTTCCCCCGTAATTCGCCATCCCGATAAATAATATCGCTGCAGCAAACTACCTGTGTACCATCCCAGGTATACACAAAATATCCACTCTCTTCTTTTGAGTTTCCGTAATGATGTACCAACAACTCTTTGATCCCGTCTCCTGTCATATCATACAGCGCATATTTTGTGTAATCGTTTCCCTCCATAAAGGCAGCATCATCAATCTCTGCAAGCTCATCCAGCTTGCTGCCATACATATCTATATACGAAACCGCACCGACCTCGGAGAGTCCTTCCGCCGCATAGACCGGCTGTGCAACGGCCGGTTGTAATATACCTGCTGTTACTGCTGTTGTGATCGCTGCCGCCAGAAAACCCGCACCCTTTATTCTTCTTGATTTTATATTCATTTCTTACCAGGCTCCTTCCTCTGTTACTTTATTATTATTATTGTTAATGTAATAATACAAGCGGCTGTTTCAATTTTTTCGTACATTCAAAAGCAGAGCTGGCCGATACCGGCCAGTTCTGCCAAAATCATCTGGAATGCAGTCACAAATTCTCAAATCATATATTATTTTCTTCAATGAGATCTGTATAATCGTATTTCTCAATCTTGGACACGATCTGCTGGTTGAAGAATGACTCCAGATCCGCAAATCCGGCGACATAATGACTATCATCAATTGGCAGATAATCTCCCATACTGATCCCAAAGCCCATCGAACTCTCGGACACCGTATAGTTACTCAGATCTACCGTGCACGTCCCGTCCGGAAGAAGCATGATATCCGTAAAGTATCCATACCAGTAATATACGAACGGAGCAGGATCATCATCTTCATTTTCTATCGTCACCTGATAAAGATAGTACAGATAGTTATTCGTGTTCGAACTCCATCCATCGTTCATTCCGTCTTTGATCGTGAGCAGATAATTACCAATGGGTTTCAGTTCCAGCAGTGCATTTGGATTTGACCATTTTGAAGCATGTGCACGGAAAGTGTCCTGCAGCTGAGTGTCCATCTTCCCGTACAGGTCATCCGGGATCTCCGAAATATCTGTAATGTATCTTGACAGCCCGTTCACCGTATATGTTTCTTCGGTCTTTCCCAGAAGCGAACCAAATTTCTCTGCAAATGTATACGGACCATCATAGGAAGAATATGAAGCCGTTACTTTCACGGTTTCGCCTTCTTTCAGTCCTCCTTTTTTATCACACGTCAGACTTATATGATCCATCTCCGGTCTGGAATCATCTGTCATAATGGTCATAGTTCCATTCGGAGATGTTCCGGAGAAACTGACATCCACATACTCAAACGGATCAAAGCTCCCAAGTTCTTTCAGTCCGGAAACGGTATAGGATATATCCGAGTATTCCAGTTTTGTATTAAAATATTCCTCTGCCATGAAATCATTGCAGTTCCACTTTAACGTCACGACATCGTTGTTACTCAGATCATTTTCTTCATCCAGCGTCTGGGAAACACAGGTGCTCAGAAGTAATTCATCCGCTGTCATTCCATTGAGCATTCCTGCTGCAGCCATCTCTTCGGTTTTTTTCTTGTTAACCTTGATTTTTCCCTCATAGTCCTTTTTGAACGCGCTGTAATCAAAATGACATTCTGCCGTTCCCATGGAATCGTATCCTTCCGCCTCAATAGTAATATACTTATTGAGATCGACGGTCGTTGAACCGCATCCGCTCAGAGCAATCATTCCGGCAGCTGCCGCTGCGATCAATAAAAATCTTCTGTAATTCTTCATCTTTTTTCTCCTTTTTTTATCGTTTTACCAGTTCTCGGTAATATTTCCTTCCCGGTCGACTGTGTAAGTCATCAGTGTTCCGTTTCCGCCGTTCTCAACACATTTCTGGTCATAGATTCGTATAAAGACACTGTCTGCGTTCTCCAGAGAACTGTCTGTCCCCGGTGTCCAGCTGCCGTCAGGTCCAAGACATCCGCCGGAGCCGCCGTCCACCTGTACGCTGACAACATCAGCCGGGTCACCGATGGTCTGCTGATAATAGGCTTTGGCTTTCTGTGCAAGCTCCTGATTGCTCAGACCGTAAGCCGTTTCCTCAACCGTTTCTTCTGCTGTCTCTTCCGGGATCCATACTTCCTCTTCGGGGATCCATTCTGTTTCCTCCGGAATCCACACTTCTTCTTCCGGGATCCATGCTTCTCCTTCCGGCACCTCTTCTGTCTCCTCCGGGATCCATACTTCTTCTTCCGGAATCCACGCTTCCTCTTCCGGCACCTCTTCTGTTTCCTCCGGGATCCACACTTCTTCTTCCGGGATCCAATCTGTCCCTTCCGGGATTTCTTCTTCTGTTTCCTCTTCTTCTGATACTTCTTCGACTTCTTCCGTCATCCCCTCTTCAAATGCTTCTTCGACTTCTGGTACTCCTGCTGTAACCAGAGCATTTTCTTCCGCAGCTTCTTCGGCCTCTTCCTGTATTGCTGCCGTAACCAGTGCATCTTCTACCACCGCTTCTTCAGCTTCTTCCGGTACCCCTGCCGTAACCAGTACATCTTCTTCTGTTGCTTCTTCAGCCTCTGTCGGTACTCCTGCGGTAACCAACATATCCTCACTTGCTGCATCACTGACGATTACGGGATAGTTCTCTGTCTTTTTACCCTCGTTATATACGTACGATATAGGCCTGATCAGATAAGAACCAAAATCCGCGATCGTATTTATATTCACATTCACTTTTTGAGGTGCGTTCTGTGCCGTATTATTTATATATGTCGGGTTCACCACCGGTACGGGACACCTCGGGGCAGGCGCAGGATTCGGAACGGGTACCGGGACAACTGTTGTTTTTTCTTTTTCAGTTGTCTTGTCACTTTTTAAAACGATCACCTTCAGGGGTGAAGACTTTTCTTTCTTTTTTGCAGTCTCTTTTGTTCCTTTGTCAGCCGCATCTTTCTTTTTTGTGGTGCATACCTCTTCCTTTTTGACAGTAGCATTATCTTTTACTGCAACGGGTTCTGCTGTAAGAACTGCTGTCTTCTCTGTAGCTGTCTCCGTTTTTTTCGTACTTCCCGCAAACGGAAAAGCCCTGTTCCCGTTCGGATCCGGAGCAGCCGAAGCCAGAACCGTCCCGCCTGCGATCGCAGCTGCCGCAATAATAGCTGCCACTTTGATCATGTTCCTTTTATTATTGCCGGACTCTTTCCGCGCATAAGTTCCGTCCGTTCTGTTTTCATAATTCCTGCCTGTCCGGGTATTCTGATGATAATCACCATATTCTCTTTCTCTGTACAGGTGTCTGTACATCCCGTCATCAATGGCCTCTTTCTTCGGAGCTCTGCTGAAGGAATTCTGTTCATACCGAATACGGGGCTGCGTGTTCACAATTTTATTCCCGCAAGATACACAAAACAGTGCAGCTGCCGGCATTTCCTGATCACATACCGGGCATCTCTTTGTTTCCATTTTCCTGGTATCCATCATTTCATTTTCCTCCTTCGCTCCGGAAATACTTTTTATTTCCTTGCTGATGATATGACTATACAAAACCGCTTATTTGTTTTTTCGTGCATTCTCAGGTAATTCTTATGATCATATCTTACCTGTTTCCGGCCGGAGCAATATGTTTTTCGGATGAATGGACTGGTTTGAAGGACGAACAGCATATTTAAAAAGACCCGGAGGCTGATGCCATCCGGGTCTTTCCCTTTATTGAATTTCTTTTTATATTACTGTTTCAATGCAATGTCTCAATCCGCTTTATACTCTTTCATCAGCCGAAGCATGAACAGGAATTCTGCCTTGTAATCATTGTCCATAATCTCCGGATCATTCTTTAATCTGTCGTATATACCGTCGAATGTAGACGTCCCTGCATATTCCGAACCGCGCATCAGCATGCCTGCCTGTGCCACACCGGCCGCCCACGAAGTATCTTCGTCCATCTGTTCCTGTACGTCGGACAGCAGCACCGGATATTCGCGCAGCACACTCTCGTCTCCATCCGGCTCTTTATATCTGATATTTACCGTGAGCAGTTCATCTGCAAATTCCCCCTCAGTTTTTTCAGATATATCTGCATCGTCATCGTTTTCTGTGTTTTTGTTTCCGTATCTGGATGCGACACCGATCTCCATGTCGGAGTCTGCCGGTATGATCTCGTACAGGACCGTCACCGTCTGGCCCGCGCCGACTTCTCCTCCGTCTTTGGCGTCGTTTGCAAAGTCTTCTGCGGCCATCCCGCGGTTTTCGTATCCGATC
>CACZSZ010000181.1 GCA_902783945.1 uncultured Lachnospiraceae bacterium | reverse complement strand
ATAAAACTTTTTTGAACTTTCGAGGATGTGTTTTGCTGTTCAGTTGTCAAGGTTCTGCTTGGCCGCTCATTTGAGACAGCCTATACATAATAGCGCGTTTCTTCTGAACTGTCAACTGTTTTTTTTCTTTCAGTTGCGCCGCTCGTTTGAAACAGCTTATGTAGAATATCACAGCCCACCTATGATGTCAACACTTTTTGCGAACTTTTTACGAACTTTTTTCAGACTATTTCTCTGCTAATATTTCTATATGATTGGTAATAGCAAAGCTGCACAGACAATGAGGATCGCCCCTGTCTGTGCAGCCTTATTTCCACTGTATACAATGATCAGATATACTCTGCCGTCACCTTACTCTGCCCAGTCGTAATTCTGGACTTTCATAGAAAGATGTCTGGGAAGACCATCGACCATCATCGGATTGTAGTGTCCCTGAATAAGCGGACGCACATAGTCCAGGAATTCCTCTGTTACGCCGTCGCCTTCTTTGTTGATCCACTCACGCGGAACCACCTTTTCAGCGTTGGCGATACGATGAACATCATACACTCCTGTCGTGCTCTGGTACGGATCGTCGGATACGCGCTCGATCACGACCATCACACCGCTGTCGCCTTCGTCCGCAGCCTTGACACAGGCACCGCCGACAGCAAACGCCTCATCTACATCCACACGGCTCGCCATATGTGCGGCAGAACGCTGGAGTGTGGAAAGTTCCACGGCACGGGTCTTGCAGCCGAGTTCCTGTGAGATAACCTGCGCCAGATAGGAGGCTGTGCCGGTCATCTGAATATGGCCGAACGCATCGGTCGTCTCGGATCCGGAAGTATACTCGCAGATATAAGTACCCTCGTCATTGTGGATTCCTTCCGAGAGAGTCACGACGACAACATCCTGTTTCTCAAGAAGGCTGCGCACCTTTTCGACAAATTTATCTACGTCAAAGGCAATTTCCGGCAGATAGATCAGATCCGGTCCTGCACAGTCTTCTCCTGCAGCAAGTGCGGAAGCGCCTGTCAGCCATCCGGCATTTCGTCCCATGATCTCCATGATCGTTACATTCTTCTTCTTATAAGAGAATCCCATGGCATCACAGATGATTTCTTTCGTGGAAGTGGCAATATATTTTGCCGCGCTTCCGAACCCGGGTGTGTGATCCGTGATCGCCAGGTCGTTGTCGATCGTCTTGGGGCAGCCGACGAATTTCTGTCTGGCACCGGTCAGCAGCGCATAATCCGACAGTTTGCGGATCGTATCCATGGAGTCGTTTCCGCCGATATAAATGAAAACGGAAATATCCAGTTTGTCGAGGAGTTCGAAAATCCTCTCGTAAACCGCTTTGTCCTCATGGATCTCAGGAAGTTTATAGCGGCAGGTTCCCAGGAAAGCAGACGGAGTTCTCTTCAGCAGTTCCAGATCCAGCTCATTTTTAATATGTTTGGAAAGATCGATATACTGTTCCTCCATAAAGCCCTGGATCCCGTAACGCATACCATATACACGGGTATATCCGCGCTCCATTGCCGTCTTATACACACCGGCAAGGCTGGAATTGATAACTGCAGTGGGGCCGCCCGACTGACCTACGATTACATTTCCCTTCATAGTGGTACTCTCCATTCTATTTTATTATCAGCAGCCGTTTTATTTTCGGCCGCTTAAAACACAACGCCTAAATTCTAACACAAGACATTGGTAAAGTACAGAAAAAATCTCACAGCAGAACTTCTCCGACCAGTTCCAGCATCTCCTCCCGGGATACGGCAGCATTGATCTGCCGCCGCAGAGCCGCCGCATGAGGCAGGCCTGTCGTGTACCAGGAAATGTGCTTGCGCATTTCCCGCACGCCTGTGTACTCTCCCTTTTCTTCCAGCAGCATCTGCGCATGACGGGATATCATATCGAATAATTCCCGGCCCTTCGGCCGTTCCGGCATCAGTCTCTCTGCTTCCTCCGGTCCGTATTTTCCCCTCAGTTTCAGCCAGGCTGCGATATCCCGGAAAATCCACGGGTTCCCCCTGGCCGCCCTGGCGATCATAATGCCGTCCGCTCCGGTTTCCCGCAGCACGGCCTCCGCCGCCTCCGGACTGTTGATATCTCCGTTTGCGATCACGGGAATGGAGACCGCTTCCTTAACACGGCGGATACAGCCCCAGTCTGCCTTTCCCTCATAGTACTGTTCCCGTGTCCTTCCGTGGACCGTTATGGCAGCTGCTCCGGCTGCTTCCAGAGCCTTTGCCAGTTCTGCCGCTGTCTCCTCGTCTTTCTCAAATCCACGTCTTATTTTTACGGTGACCGACCTGTTCACGCTTTTCACAAGTCTGTCCACGATAGCGGCAGCAAGTGCCGGATCCTTCATAAGAGCCGAACCTTCCCCGTTATTCACGATTTTCGGCATGGGGCAGCCCATATTCAGATCATAAATGTCAAAGGGCTCATCCCGGATCATGACGGCTGCTTCCGCGATCGTATCCGGATCGTTCCCGAAGAGCTGCAGGGCTGCCGGCCGTTCTCCGGGATGAACACGCATCAAAGCCTGCGTATTCTTATTTTTGTACAGCAGTGCCTTGGCGCTGATCATCTCCGTACAGACCAGCCCGGCTCCCTGTTCTTTGCACAGAAGACGAAATGGCAGGTCTGTTACTCCTGCCATTGGTCCCAGTATGATCGGCGGGTCAACCGTTATATTTCCTATCTGCAGTGATCTCATCTGTCACATCGCTCCGTCGGGATCTGCAAATACACGATAAAACATCTCCAGTGACCGGAACAGTTCTTCCTTCTCTTCCCGGATCTGTTTTACTTTCCAGGCGCTGTCTATCTCGTCATATAAAACATCTTCTTCCGACGCCTCGGTCCGGATCTGCAGACTTCCGCTGTCATCGAACGCGAGCATGAAGATCCCGCCCACTTCCTCTGTAAAGGTCACGCAGAGCACCTGCAGCTCTTCCCGGATCTGTACAGGGAGAAGTGAAAAATCTTCATTAAAATAATACTTCTGTATATAGGCATTCGCCGCACAGAGCACTTCCATGCTTACACCATTCCCATCGTCGCCGCGATCACGGCCTTGATCGTATGCATCCTGTTTTCCGCTTCATCAAATACCAGTGACTCCGGAGATTCGAATACCTCGTCTGTCACTTCCATATCTTCAATACCGTATTTTTCGTAAATTTCCTTTCCGATTCCCGTTCCCAGATCATGGAAGGAAGGCAGGCAATGCAGAAAGACCGCGCGGCTGCCGGCATTTTCCATCACGTCCTTCGTCACTTTGTATGGCGTCAGATCACGTATGCGTTCTTCCCAGACTTCATCCGGTTCTCCCATCGATACCCATACGTCCGTACAGATCACATCCGCATCACGGGTGCCTACGGTGATGTTTTCCGTCAATGTGATCGTGCCGCTGCTCTCTTCGGCATAGCGTTCACATTCTCCTATCAGCGCCGCATCCGGAAAATAGTTTTCAGGAGCACAGGCCACAAAATTCATCCCCAGTTTTGCACAGGTGACCATGTAGGAATTGCCCATGTTATACCGCGCATCCCCGAGATAGACCAGTTTCAGGCCTTCCAGTTTTCCGAAATGTTCACGGATCGTCAGCATATCAGCCAGCATCTGGGTGGGATGATATTCATTGGTCAGTCCGTTCCAGACCGGAACATCGGCGTACCTCGCCAGTTCCTCCACGATCTTCTGTCCGAAACCGCGGTACTCGATCCCTTCATACATCCTCGTCAGCACTCTGGCCGTATCGGCGATACTCTCTTTCTTTCCGATCTGGGACGCGGAAGGATCCAGATAGGTCGTGCCGATGCCAAGATCGTGAGCCGCCACTTCAAACGCACAGCGCGTCCTCGTGCTGGTCTTTTCGAAGATCAGCGCGATATTTTTGCCGTGAGCAGTATCCGTCGGAATGCCCCTTTTCTTCTTTTCCTTATATTGTGCTGCCAGATCCAGAAGATACAGGATCTCTTCCTTTGTAAAATCTTTCAGTGTCAGAAAATCGCGTCCCTTGAGATTCATGGTCATACTCCTATCACATAAATACTACTTTGAGCACCGTCAAAACCAATACTTTTTTATAATATAGAATTCCGGACGAAAGTGCAATATGCACCGTCGTCCGGAGGGGGGAGTCTATCTCCGCAGGGGTTGCGGAGGAAAACAGGTTTCCCTGTTACGACTCAGATATTAATAGAATGTCTGATTGCCGATTGTCAGACCGTCGCCGCCGCCGGCATGGAAGTACAGACAGTCTCCGACAGGATTTTCACCATTCAGTGCAGCCTGCGCCGCATCATAACAGTAATCCGGCACACCGGAGGAACGGACCTGGTCAAGCCAGCCGGTCATGGCCGGTGTGAACTGTCCTGACTGATAGATGACATCCGACATGTCATCCGGGTACAGTTCGCTCTCCATACGGTTCAGTACGACAGCACCGACTGCGACCTGGCCTTCATAGCTCTCGCCGCCGGCCTCACAGTAGATGATGGAAGCCAGCAGATCCAGATCACTGTCGGAAGCAGTTGCGCGCACGCCGTCGCTGCCCGTATCTTCCGCATAGGATTCCGTGCCGTAGAAATCTTCTGTATAGGTGTTATCCAGATAAGCCGCGTCATCACTCACAGCCGCTTCTTCATAGCCGGTATTCAGAGAGTCATCCGCATATGCGTCTTCATAGACCGGTTCCTCATAGACGGGTTCTTCGTAAACAGGCTCTTCGTAAACGGGCTCTGTATAAACCGGTTCCGTATAGACCGGCTCTACATAGACAGGATCCGTATAGACCGGTTCTGCATAGACCGGAGCAGCATATGCTGCTGCGTTATAGGTGTAGAGAGGCTCTGTGTAGACCGCATCACTGCTGACGGTATCCGCTGCCTCAGCGGCTGTATCCGCTGTATTTGTCTCCTGAACAGTTACTTTATCCGCATACAGCGTCTCAACATATGGTTCATAATTGTCCGGAGTGAAGCTGACCGGTTTCGGACCGTATCCGTTATCTGCGTTCGCAGCTGCGGCATCCGCCGCGGCTTTTTCCTCTTTAGCCTTTTTATCGGCTTCTTCCTGTTTCTTTCTTGCCTCTTCAGCAGCCTTTTCAGCTGCCTTCTGTGCTTCTTCCTCTGCCTTGGCGATCTGCACGGCAGCTTTGACAAGGGAAGACATCTTGCGCACATGTTCTTCCGTCTGCTCGCTGACCTTGTCTAAAATGTCTGTCAGCACCTTCTCTTTACCTGTTTTATAACCTGACACACCTTCTGCCGCTGCAGGAACACTGCTCAGAGAAAAGAGCATCGTTCCGCAAAGGGCAGCTGCCAGGATCTTTTTCTTATTCATGTCACAATTACCTCCATAATTTGCAATATTTCCGTCTTATTTGTAACGGATTTGTTGCCATTATTTTATCGGAATTGTAACATCTTATTAATATTTTGTCAAATTTTATTTTCTCTGGCGTTTTGCCTCGTACAGGAAGACCGCCGCGGCGACCGCCGCGTTCAGAGATTCCACACGCCCGCTCATGGGTATGCGGACACATTGATCGGCGCTTTTTACAAGTGCCGGACTGAGGCCGCTGCCCTCATTTCCGATCAGGAAAGCACAGGCCTCTGTATAAGAATTGCAGAAGAAAGACTCCGACCCTTCCAGCGCCGCCGCATAGAGACGGATCTGTTTTTCCCGCAGCCACGCAGCAGTACTGCACAGATCCTGCTCCACACAGAACGGAACACGGAAGACAGATCCCATTGTAGCCCGGATCACCTTCGGCTGAAACGGATCAGCACACCTTCCGCTCAGAAAAACACCGCTGACTCCTGCTGCCTCCGCCGTGCGCAGGATCGTCCCGATGTTTCCGGGATCCTGCAGATCTTCCAGGAGAAGCAGCAGGGGGGCATCTGTTCCCTGCAGAAGTTCCTCTCTTCTATAGTGCGGCATACGCGCTACCGTGAGGATCCCCTGCGGAGTCTGCGTATCACACATTTTGACAAAGAGGCGGTCATCGACCACCTCATATCTGTAATCCCGGAGCAGTTCCTGTTCTCTCACGGCAAAAGAAGAGGAAACAAATATCTGCTCTTTCAGATCATCCGGCGTCTCCAGGAACAATTTGCGCCCTTCAGCGACAAACAGCCCTCTCTCGCGCCGTTCTTTACTTTTTGTATTCAGCCGGATCACTTCTTTGATCCGGGCATTATCAGCGCTTGTGATCATTTTTGTACATTGATAAGTGTATACGACAGGGAATGTACCAGATCTACTTCATAGGAAGAGATTTCCTTCTGCATCGCCAGCGCCTCTTCGAAATCCAGATCGATGTAGTTTCCTCCGCGGACCGCGACAACACGGCTGCTCTTTCCCTCTGCAAGCAGGTCGACAGCCATAGCTCCCATGATCGTACCCGTTACACGGTCGCGGCAGGTCGGTGAACCGCCCCGCTGCATATATCCGAGGATCGTCGCGCGTGTCTCGATCCCCGTCGCCGCCTCGATTCTCTTTGCCATCGCCTGAGAATGCCCTATGCCTTCCGCATTGATGATGATATGGTGCTTTTTCCCCCGTTTCCGGCGCTCGATGATCTGATTGACGATCACCTGCTCGTCATAATCGTATTTTTCCGGCAGCAGGACATCCTCCGCGCCGGCGGCGAGACCGGACCATAGAGCGATATAGCCGGCATTTCTGCCCATGACCTCAATGATGCTGACCCGCTCGTGCGAAGTAGATGTGTCACGCACTTTATCCACAGCTTCCATAGCCGTGTTGACCGCCGAGTCAAAGCCGATCGTATACTCAGTACAGGAAATATCCAGATCGATCGTTCCCGGAACACCGATCGTATTGATCCCGTGTCTGGCAAGGGCCAGACCGCCGCGGAATGAGCCGTCGCCCCCGATCACGACAAGACCGTCGATCCCGTTGTCGCGGCAGACCTGAACCGCCTGCTCAACGCCTTCTTCCGTCAGCATCTCCATGCACCGCGCCGTTTACAGGACAGTGCCTCCGCGTCCGATGATATCCGATACATCACGCTCGGTCATATCTATCATCTCATTACTGATCAGACCCTCGTACCCTTTCAGGATCCCCTTGACCTTTATCCCTTTTCCAAGAGCACGCCTCACGGCCGACCGGATCGCCGCATTCATACCGGGCGCATCTCCGCCGCTTGTTAAAACACCGATCCTGTTCACTGCATTCTCACCCATATCCGTTCCTCTTTCCTGCGATTCCTACCTTTTCAACCGTATTGTATTACAGCCGTCTTCTCTTTTCAACTCTATTCCCGCCGTGCAGAGCCTTTTGTACAATACGCACATTGTCACTTCCGCAGATTCTTTCCAGATTGTTTTTCAGGATCTCGTTATCCCGGATCTGCACGCCTGCCGCCAGTCTTTTCATCTGGTTTTCCCTGCGGAGGTACAGGACCACGGAATCTGTTCCGGGATCCGATGTCAGACAGGGCTGTACCTGTTTCATCAGTCTTTCACATGTCAACCGGTCCTCGAACTGCAGCCAGAGTTCTGTCGGCAGTTCTTCGAAGAGGTATACTTTTTCCAGGATCAGCTTGCTGGGTCTCTCCTCTTCAACAGACACACGGCCTTCCGCAAAAATCTTCTGCTCTTCTTCCAGCCGTCCGGCGTTCTGTTCATAGTTTTTCGGAAAAGCAAGTACTTCCACGCTGCCGAACAGATCCTCTACCGTCAGAATGGCCATTACCTGATTCTGCCGCGTGTATTTTATGAGTTTTTCCGTGATCATGCCGCCGATGATCTCACGAACACCGTCCCGGACCTTCGGCAGGCCGGTCTCTTCGTCCGGCTGAAAATCCGATGTCACCGCCGTGATGCTTCTTTTCCAGACATCCTCGTATTCTTCCAGCGGATGACCGCTGATGTAGATCCCGGTCACTTCTTTCTCGTAAGCCAGTTTTTCTTCTTTATCAAATTCTCCGACATCGGGGAGTGTGACATCAAAAGATTTCCTGTCTTCTTCCCCCATAAGTTCAAAAAGCGACAGCTGACCTGTGAGATTATTCTTTTTTTCCTGACTCACCCGGTCCATGATCAGGCTGTACACCTGCATAAACTGTTTCCTGGTCCCGCCCAGCGAATCAAACGCGCCGGCCTTGATGAAATTTTCCAGCGTCCGCTTATTGACTTCTTTTCCGCTGAGTCTCTCACAGAAATCCCGCAGGGTCAGATACGGTCCGTGTGCATCCCGCTCGGCCGTAATGGCATTCATGACGGGCAGTCCGATCCCGCGTACAGCTGCAAGAGCATACCGGATCTTACCGTCCTCAACGATAAACCCGCCTTCACTGCGGTTTATATCCGGGGGAAGCAGTTCGATCCCCATCTGTTTGCACCCGAGAACGTACTCCGCAATTTTTCCGGGATTGTCGATCACGGATGTCATCAGCGATGCCATAAATGCTACCGGGTAATAATATTTCAGCCAGGCTGTCTGGAATGTCACGATCGCATAGGCAGCCGCATGCGATTTATTGAACGCATAATTTGCAAAATCCAGCATCTCGTCATAGATCTTGTTGGCCACTGCCTCGGAGATCCCGTTATTAACACAGCCGGGTATGTTCTTTTCCCTGCTGCCGTAAACAAACGTCTGGCGCTCCTCCTGCATGACCTTTGCCTTTTTCTTGGACATGGCCCGGCGCAGCACATCACTGCCGCCGTAAGTGTAACCGGCCAGATCACGGACGATCTGCATGACCTGTTCCTGATAAACAATACAGCCGTATGTGGAACGCAGGATCGGTTCCAGCTGCGGACAGTCATATTCCACCGTCTCCGGATGCATCTTGCCGCGGATATACTGCGGGATAAAGTCCATCGGTCCCGGACGGTACAGGGCGATCCCGGCGATCACATCTTCCAGAGATGACGGTTTCAGTTCTTTCATGAAGCTCTTCATACCCGGCGACTCCAGCTGGAAGACACCCTCTGTCTTCCCCGCCCCGATCAGGCCGAGTACTCCCTGATCGTTGTAGTCGATCTTTGTCAGATCCAGCTTTCTGCCTGCTTCCCGTTCCGCGAGCCGCTGTGCATTCTGTATGACCGTCAGGTTGCGCAGTCCCAGAAAGTCCATCTTGAGAAGACCCAGCTCCTCCAGCGTGACCATCGTATACTGCGTGGTGACCGTCCCGTCAGCCGCACGGGAAAGAGGGACAAATTCATCGACGGATTCCGAGGCGATCACGACTCCGGCCGCGTGCATGGATGTGTGGCGCGGAAGCCCCTCCAGCCGCCTGGACATATCCAGCAGCCGGCGGATCTCTTCGTCCTCTTCATACAGTTTTTTCAGATCCGGATTGACCTGAAGTGCCGCATCGATCGTCACTTCACGCACACCCGGAATGACATTCGGGATCATTTTGGCAATCTGGTCACACCGCGCATACGGCAGATCCATGACCCGTCCGACGTCGCGCACGACCCCCTTTGCCTTCAGTGTTCCGAATGTCACGA
Source organism: uncultured Lachnospiraceae bacterium (assembly GCA_902783945.1). Classification (GTDB taxonomy): domain Bacteria; phylum Bacillota; class Clostridia; order Lachnospirales; family Lachnospiraceae; genus Bilifractor. The sequence goes on along the minus strand of CACZSZ010000181.1, from coordinate 3,582 downwards.
TCTGGACGACCCGGTCTTCCCCGTACCGCCTCATCACGTATTCGATCACTTCCTGCCGGCGCAGCGGGTCAAAATCCACGTCGATATCCGGCATGGACACACGCTCCGGATTCAGGAACCGCTCAAACAGCAGATTAAAACGCAGAGGATCCAGCAGCGTGATATCCAGAACATAGGACACGATACTTCCTGCCGCACTGCCTCTGCCGGGTCCTACGGGAATCCCGTGGTCGCGCGCGTATTTCACGTAATCCCATACGATCAGGAAATAATCCACAAATCCCATCGTATGGATCGTATTCAGTTCAAATTCCAGCCTTTCGCGGATTTCCGGCGTGACCGTTTCATACCGTTCCGCTATCCCTTTTTCACAAAGTTCCTGCAGATACGTCCAGGATGTATACCCTTCCGGCACATCGTACCGGGGCAGCTTCATCTCATGAAAACGGATCTCCACCTGACAGCGGTCCGCGATCTTCTGCGTGTTCTCAAGTGCCTGAGGCGCATATGGAAACAGCGACGCCATCTCCGCTTCGGACTTCACATAGTACTGGCCGCCTTCATAGCGCATCCGGTCTTCGTCTGCCAGTTTTTTGCCGGTCTGCAGACACAGCAGAATGTCATGCGGCTCGGCGTCATCTTCGTAGGTATAGTGACAGTCATTAGTACAGATCAGTTCTATTCCCGTCTCCCTGCTGAGCCGGAGAAGATCCGGATTGATCAGACGCTGTTCAGCCAGTCCGTGATCCTGCAGTTCCAGGAAAAAATTCCCTTTCCCGAAGATCTGTTCATATTCCAGTGCCGTTTCTCTCGCTTTTTCATACTGCCGGGAAGTCAGATCCGATGCGATCTCTCCCGCAAGGCAGGCAGATGTGGCGATCAGTCCCTCATGGAATTCTCTGAGCAGCTCTTTATCCACGCGCGGCTTGTAGTAAAAACCATCAATAAATCCCCTGGATACGATTTTTGTCAGGTTGGCATACCCGATATCATTTTCCGCAAGAAGCACCAGATGATGATATCTCGCGCTGCTGCCCGCCTCCTTGTCAAAGCGGGACCCGGGCGCGACATAAACTTCACATCCCAGAATGGGCTTGATCCCCTGTGCCAGACACTCTTTGTAGAAATCAATACAGCCGTACATGGCACCGTGATCCGTGATCGCCGCCGCATTCATTCCCAGTTCCTTAACCCGGGCCACATATTCTTTTATCTTGTTGGATCCGTCCAGAAGACTGTATTCCGTATGGACGTGAAGATGAACGAAGGACATGGATCTCTCCTGTAATAAAGAGCTGCTTACAACAGTTCCAGCCGGCCGCCTTTTTTGCAGACCAGTTGTTCCTTGAGAAGGTGGCCTACGGCACGTTTGAAGGCGGCCTTGGAGAGGCCGAAGACTTCCGCGATCTGTTCCGGAGAAGCCTTGTCATCAAAAGGCAGGACACCATCATATTCCCGCAGGACTTCCAGCACATGTTCCGCGTCGCCCCCGATCTGCTGATAAGCCTTTTTCCTCGCGGAAACCGTCATTTTTCCATCATCTTTGATATCTGTAACACGCAGGGTCAGCACTTCGCCGGGTGTATACGCCGCCTGTGCCTCCCGCTGCGGGATCAGACCTGAATACTTGTCGTCAACCGCCACAAACACTCCGAAATTGCGGCTGATCTCATAGACACGGCCGCTCACTTCGTCCCCGATCGTATACGGCGGGCGCGTACTCAGATAAGGATACAGTTTCATTGTGGCGCAGAGTCTTCCGCTCTTGTCCACATACAGCGCTGTCAGTACAAATTCTCCTGCCTTCACCCTGCGCGTCTGTTCCCTGTACGGCAGAAACAGATCTTTTTCCAGTCCCCAGTCAAGGAACGCTCCGATCTTCGTCACATCACGCACCTGAAGCAGAGCGATCTCTCCCACACAGAGCTTCGGCTCCCGCGTCGTTGCGATCATCCGGTCTTCCGAATCCCGGTACAGAAAAACCTCTGCCTCATCTCCGATCTTTGCGCCGTCCGGCACCTGAGCCTGCGGCAAAAGCACACGTTCTTCCCGAGGTGCATCCGTTTTCTCCGCAAGGTACACGCCGAAATCCTGTTTCTTCACGATAATAAGCTTTTGCTTTCTGCCGACCTCCAGCATGAGACCGCACCCTCCTTCACTCTGTATACTCACCGACGAAAAATGCTTCCCCGTCTCCTCCGGCCAGCTCCACAAAGCACGTTTTTCCATCTTCAGCTTCCACATGCCGCGGGATGACTGTATCTCCGAGCATGGCCTGCTTCCTGTACTCCACGCGGAGTCTGTGGACCTTGAATTCCGGCGGCAGATACGGCACAGCCATCCGGATATACTGGGCATTATTAACATGGCCGTTCGTATCCAGATGGTGTTCCTGGATCAGAAATGCCTTCTCCGCAGTCCCGCCCGCAGGGATACGCACCTTCCGGCCGCCCATTTCACAGGAAAGCTTTTTTTCGGGATAAAGGCCATATGCATTGACCTGTTCTTCGGGAATCCGGATCGGTTTTCTGGTATCCAGGTCCATAAAGATCCAGTCTGTCGCAGCCTCCGCCAACAATTCCCCTTGATCGTTCTCCATGGAAAAATTCCGGTGCGCGATCATTCCGCGGAATCCTTCCGCCCACGTCGTGATCCGCAGTCTCTCTCCGAAACGGGGCATCCTGCTTATCACTGACTGTACATTGGCAATGACCCAGCCGCGTCTCTGCTCTGTATTGTGACGCAGGCCGACGCCGGCGTCCTCTCCGTGAAACGTGCAGCAGTCCTGAAAATTATTGAAAAGACTGAACAAAGTCATGTCCGCGTCTTCCCCGATCTCACTGTAGCGGACTCTGCTTTCATAAGTATAAATCATCATCTTCTTGTCCTGCCATTTTTTTCGTAATCCATATAGACACAAGTGCAAAACCCCACTGATCCTGGACACTCGCCATTGTACATTATCCCTTCCCAACCGTCAAACACCGGAAGGATCACGTTTTCCGGTATAATCGACTCCAGCCGAGAGCCCTGTAAAAACACGAGTGCCGAAAGTACGTGAAGGATAAAATGAACACCCGTTTATACGGGCGCCCTTGACATGCTGAACTTGTTTTATCAGTAATTTTATCTTTAATCCGAAAGGGTTACACAAAATTATTATCACTTCTACAAATTAAGGCCGTACCCTCGACCTTAATTCTGTATTTCATCCCCGAACCGAATGGGGACTCTGTTCTGAGCCTGCCTTGGGTCTGGCTTTACCTATAGCAAGTCAATTTCGATTCATGTGTATCAAAACTTACTGTATCAATTACACAATGTCTTTCGTTATTATAAACCACTATATTGAGTCCCCTATGATTTTTTGAATACTCCTTCCTATTAATTTGTAAAGACGATTCATTGCCCGAGTTAAATCCGGCACTTAACATACTGATCAACACTTTTCCATTTCTGATGCTTCCAGAATAATCGATTTGCTCGTCACTCAACTTCTCATATAACACATTTTGTTTATCTATCAGTGCCAGATAACTGCAACGTTTTGCATTATTCCAATCTGCCTGCAAACCGAGTCCT
>CACZSZ010000180.1 GCA_902783945.1 uncultured Lachnospiraceae bacterium | reverse complement strand
GGATCCGGTCAGTCTCTTGAATTCTTTATAGGCGATCGCATTTACCACACTTCTTTTCTTCTGAACCGTCATCCTGTAGTTTTTCGATGCCACATTGGACTTCAACGCGGAGTTGAGGTTTCTGTATGACCGGCCGACAACAGAAAACACCCCGGCGAACAAAATTGCGCTCACCCCGATAAGAAGCAGAATGCCCGGCAGGCTGTGTTTTGTGACAGCATCGGAAAACCACCCGGCCGGCAGATAGATCCCTGCAGCCTCTGCCGTTGTCTCAGAAACCGCTTCCAGCGTCGCCTCAATTTTATTATTCCTGAACATATCCTCCAGGATAAACCGCAGGGAAAAACTCGCCAGGATAATGACAAAAGCAAGGACCGTCTGGATAATATTTCTTTTTCTGAATCCCGCGCTGATCTTCGCGATCAGGAAGCCCAGAAAAGCCGCGAACAGCATCGGGATCACCGGAACGAAAAGAGACAGCACCAGCCAGAGCGGATACACGTAAACAGGTGGTTTCGCGAATATGCCATACCCGATCATCATCGCCAGGGAGATGCTCAGATACCATGGCAGGCTCTTGATATACATATACAGGAACTTGCTCGCCGCAACGGTTTTCGTCTCGAAAGGAAGCGCCATCAGCATATCATATTCCTTAAAATTGAACAGATAGCCGTTTGTTTTAAAAAATGTAAAAACAAAAGAGAGCACGCTGATGACCAGTGAACACATGACGGGAGCGGACTCAATAAGGCCAGTCATTCCATATCCGATGCAGACCAGAATACTGTATGCCATGAGCATCACATAAAGCAGGACCTTACCCACGACGCCGGCGATAATCCGGCTTCGTTTCTTTTTATCCCTGCAGTAACGGAATATGTTTCTCTGGCTTGTGGATAAAAGCAGCGTCTTGAGGAGCAGCAGGATTTCCGTCTTCATTTGTCCGCCTCCAGAAACGCTTCTTCCAGGGAATGCCCTTCTGTCAGTTCTTCCATCGTTCCGGTCTCAATGATTCTTCCGTGTTTGATGATCGCGATCTTATTGCACAGTTTCTCGGCCACATCCAGCACATGTGTCGAGAAAAAGATCGCCGCGCCGCGTCCGCACATCTCATGCATGATCTCTTTCAGCGTAAATGCCGCCTTCGGATCCAGACCCACAAACGGTTCATCCAGTACGAGAAGCTTCGGGTCGTGGATCAGTGCCGAAATGATCGCCACCTTCTGCTTCATGCCATGGGAATACGAGCTGATCAGATCCCCCAATGCATCGGTGATCTCAAACAGATCGGCATATTTCTTTATGTTCTCTTCCCGTTCCGCCGCACCGATCCCGAAGACATCCGCCACAAAATTCAGATACTGGATCCCGGTCAGATTCTCATACAGATCCGGATTGTCCGGAATGTACGCCGTGACCCTCTTGCAGGCTATCGGCTCGTTTTTAACGGAATGGCCGTCTATGAAAATCTCCCCCTCGGTAAAATCCAGCACACCGACCACAGCCCGGATCGTCGTCGACTTGCCCGCACCGTTATGACCGATGAAACCGAATATGTCCCCGCTGTACACGGTGAGCGATACATCGTCGGCAGCCTTGCTGCCCCCGCCGTATGATTTTGAAAAATGACTGATTTCAAGCATTACTTTAGCGCTCATCGCCGCATTCCCCCTGTTTTACGATATGTTCACTATTGCCGGATAAAATTCCTGTTTTCAACCTGCTTTGCTCTTTCCGGATAAATTTCCTGTTTTCAGCCTGCTTTGCTTTTTCCGGATGCAGCTTCTTTTTACAGCCTGTCCTGCATTCGCCGGACCACATCTGCCATGGCAAGAAAATCTCCGGACTTAAGAAGAGCCATTCCCTGCGTATCGTCTCCGAGCACGACCAGCTGGTCTCCGGGTTTAATATCAAACAGTTTTCTTGCCTTCGCCGGAATGACGATCTGACCTTTGTCTCCGACCGTCACCATTCCAAACAGATGCTTACCTTTCGGCGGAACCCCCAGCCCCAGATTCTCTTCCGGTTCGTAGTTCGCAAGATCATCAAGAGAGACCCCGAATACTTCTGCCAGCGCTTTGCATTTATTCAGATCCGGTATGCTCTCTCCGGATTCCCACTTGGCCACGGACTGT
>CACZSZ010000179.1 GCA_902783945.1 uncultured Lachnospiraceae bacterium | reverse complement strand
GTTGTGATCCCCTGTTCGGGGTCCACGCCGTTTGCCGACATAAAGAAAATATCGACATTCAGCTTGAGCATGTTTTCACGGAAAGGATATCCCGTCATATAATGATGCCCTTTGCGCACCTCTCCTCCGACTACGAAAAGATTCACCTGCGTATGCATATCCAGCCAGGCCGCAATTGCCAGATCCCAGGTGACGACGCGCAGGTTTTTGAACCGTCCCAGCAGCTTTGCCAGTTCCAGGCCGGTGGTACCGCTGTCCAGCGCGATACTGTCGCCTTCGTGGATCAATTCAACGGCTTCCCTTGCAATCGCCTGCTTTTCCAGCAGATTCATCCTGTTTTTTTCGTCGAAACGCAGTTCATAACCGACTTTGGGATTGGCAATTGCTCCGCCGTGAGTCCGCTTCAGCTTACCTTCCTCGTGGAGCTGATTCAGATCGTTTCTGACGGTAGCCGGAGACACACTGAATTCATCGCAGAGTTCCTCGACCGTGACACGTTTTTTTTCACTGACGAAGGCGGCAATGCTCCTTCTTCGCTCTTCCGCAAACATATGATCTTATCCGGTCCCTTCTTGCTTTATTTATTGTATATTGTCCATTTTTTATTGTTTCTTATCATTTGTCAAGCAGTCTCTTCGTTCTGACGTCATGAATCCGTAGCCGTATATACTTCCATATAGTATAATGACTTTAATATCGGGAAAACGACTCGGAATTTCGTGACTGGAACAGCTGTAAAAACCCGGTTGGCATTTGTCGAATAAGGGAGGTAAAAGTGATGAAAGACACGTTGAATATCCGATCGATGAAACTTGACGGCAGGATCGTAATGCCGCCGCTCGGCACATACAAATGCACGGAGGACGGAAGAGTTACAGAATCAATCCTTGATTATTATGCGGCACGCGCACGAAATCCTCTTATCAGTATGATCATTACAGAACACAGCTTCATTGCACTGCAGGGAAGATCCCAGGCCAGACAGATGTCGGTTTCCGATGACGGAGATATCGAAGGTCTCAGGAAACTGACGGATGTGATCCATGCCGGAGGAGCCAAAACCATCTGCCAGCTCAATCATGGAGGCAGTACGGCCGTTGCCGGACTGAACGGGATGCCAGCTGTTGCACCGAGTCCTGTAGCCCATCCTTCAAGATCGACGGAAAAGGATTCAAAGCTGCCTCTCGAACTGACAGAAGAACAGATCGGACAGCTCGTCCGCCAGTATGCCGAAGCTGCGATACGTGCAAAAAAAGCCGGATATGACGCTGTGGAGATTCATTCCGCACACGGCTATCTTCTGAATCAATTCTATTCACCTCTTACAAATCTTCGTACAGACAGATACGGCGGTTCACTGGAAAAACGTCTGGAAATACACAGGGAAGTGATTGCCGCAGTCAGAGAGGCTGTCGGTTCAGATTACCCTGTCGCGCTCCGGCTGGGAGGAAGTGACTACATGGAAGGCGGCAGCACGATCGAAGATGCCGTTTACGCAGCAAAGGTCTTTGAAGAGGCCGGTATCGACCTGATCGATCTGTCCGGCGGCATGTGCGGATATATGGTGCCCGGCAGAAACTATCCCGGGTATTTCCGCGACATGTCGGAAGCCGTAAAGGCGGCTGTACAGATACCTGTGCTTCTGACAGGAGGCGTAAAAACGCCCGCCGATGCTGAAAAACTGCTGGAAGAAAATGCAGCGGACCTGATCGGCGTGGGAAGGGAGCTCTTTAAAAACGCCGACTGGGGTCTTCAGTAAAGCCGGCAAGCCATGCCCTGACTTTTGCACCGGCATTATATCCCGTCCACCGGATCCCATGCCGCTCCCCTCGTTCGTGCAGAGCGGCAGGATCCTTGCCATTGTTATTATCCTCCTGTCCTGTTTCTTAATGCTCTGAACGCTGATGAGGGAGGACTTTCCTACTTTTTACATCCGGATACTGTGAGTGCTGATGAAAAACCGGTCAGTCAGAGGCATTTCTCAGAATGAAACTGCGCAGCGCTCCGAAGTATTCCTCCGGCTTATCCGCGTATGTCTCGTGCGAGGCCCCCGGTATGATCACCAGCTCCGCCCCCGGAATGGCTGACGCGATCTCCCTGGAATGAACTGTCGGGGTGACAAAATCTTCTTCTCCGACGATCACAAGCGTCGGCACGCGGAGCTTCGGCAGTTCCGGTACAAAGTCGAATCGGCTGAGCTTGCCATGTGTGCAATGCATCCATACATCCGGAGCCCAGATCGTACGGTCAATACCGTCATCGAACTCTTTTTTATAATTGCAGTAATACAGTGGATTCATGACCTTCATGTACCGCTTCATATCTTCCGGAGTCAGCGTTTTCGTGCTCATCAGGAATTCGTTTTCCTTTTTCATTTCTTCTGTGGCGCGCTTTTCCAGCTCCAGCGGCAGTGTTTCCTGATAGCGATAGCTGGGCGCCGACGAGCTGACGATCAGCCCCTGCACATGTTCCTGATATTTCAGGGCATACTGCTGCGCAACCATACCGCCGTAAGAATGCCCGAGAACAAATACCCTGTCCAGCCCCAGATACTGCCGAAGGGCTTCTGCATCATCTGCATTCTGCTCCAGATCATAGGTCTCGACCGGCGCCTTGGCGCTGCGGCCGCAGCCGCGGTGATCGATATAGACCAGCTGCACAGTATCCGCAAGCACAGATAATTCCGGCAGAAAATCCGTGTGATCTCCGCCAGGGCCGCCGTGCAGGACGAGGCAGACCGGTTTTCTGCGCAGCACCGGACCGTCGGGAACATATTCTTTCCCTTCTACGTCAAAAAACAGCTTTACCCCATTTACATCCGCATACATATCGCTTTCCTCCGTCTCATGTCCCGAAATCATTCCGGATGATTTCCTGTTTTACAGATTTATGCAGCGGCGGCAGACAGAAAAACTGCCTGCCGCCGTTGTGTTGTTTTATTTCGATCCTTCATGCAGGATCATGAACGTTCTGTCAGGTATTCGGCCGCAACAGCGGCGTACAGGGCCGCACCGTTCTTCAGCGCTCTCTCGTCGATGCAGAACTTGCTGTGGTGATGGTCGTAGTGTTCTGCCGCTTCCGGATCTCCGGCACCCAGCCACACAAAAGCCGACGGCCTGCGGGTCGAGAATTCGCAGAAGTCCTCGCTGCCGGTAAACGGCGGTGTACGGAAGGCCACACCTTCTCCCAGTACCCGGTCCGAAGCACACACCACCAGATCGATCATCGCGTCTTCGTTCTCCACGACTTCGGTCAGATTCTGATAGTCTACTTCCGCCGTGCAGCGATAGGTCTTTGCCACTCCGGTTACGACACGCTTCACCATTTCTTCGATATGCCGGAACACCTCCGGGTAATACGTCCGCGCCGTTCCCTCCATGTGCACATGGCCCGGTATGATGTTGAAACGGTCCCCGCCTTCGATCTTACCGACCGTGACCACCGCATTCTTCAGCGGATCGATCTCCCTGCTGAGCAGGGTCTGGAATGACGTGATCATGACCGCCGATGCAGCGATCGCGTCGACCGCATTCTGCGGGGCAGATCCATGCCCGGACTTGCCGTTCACATCGATCGCAAAGAAACTTGCCGCGGATGCCGCAGGTCCTCTGGAATAGCCGACTGTCCCCAGCGGGTAATTCGGCGTGATATGCATTCCAAAACAGACGTCGACACCTTCCAGCGCTCCGCCTTCCACCATGGCCGCCGCGCCCCTTGCGATCTCTTCCGCCGGCTGGAACATCAGCCGGACACTTCCGGAAAGTTCTTCCCGCATCTCCTGCAGCACGATCCCTGCGCAAAGCAGCATCGCCGTATGGCAGTCATGTCCGCACGCATGCATTGCGCCGGGCGTCTCCGAGGCATACGGCAGTCCCGTCTCCTCCGTCACGCTCAGTGCGTCCATGTCCGCACGCAGGAGGATGCGCGGACCGGGACGGCCGCCGGTGATGTCGGCCGCGATACCTGTTGCTCCGATCCGCCGGTACGGGATACCGTACTGCTCCAGCACTTCGGCCACACGGCCGCTGGTGCGTACTTCCTGCATACTGAATTCCGGATGCCTGTGGAGGTCCCGGCGGAACTCCACCAGGAAGGATTCCAGTTCCGCGATCCTTGTTTTTATCTGCTCCGTGACCATCTCCTTATTCCTCGAAGTGTTTCAGGATAAACGTGCGCAGCGCTCCCATCATCAGTTTCGGCTGGTCCGCGTACGTCTCGTGCGCCGCTTCCGGAAGAATTACCAGTTCCGCGCCCGGAATAGCCTCCGCCATCTCTTTCGAATGGACCGGCGGCGTGATGAAGTCTTCCTCGCCCCCGATGACCAGCGTCGGCACGTGGATCTTCGGAAGATCCGGGACAAAATCAAAAGTGGCCAGTACATGCTCGTTTCCGTAACGGAATACTTCCGGCGACCAGGTCGAGCGGGCAACGCCCTCGTTGCATTCCTTTTCATCGTAATGATAATGATACAGCGGATTCAGCGTCCGCATATACCGCTTGCAGTCTTCTTCCGTCAGATTCGGATTGTTCCACAGGGAATCCATCTCTTTTTTCATCTCGTCATTCGCGCGCTTGTCCATCTCGATCGGAAGCGTGTCAAAGATCCTGTGGCTGGGTGCCGAAGAACTGAGGATCAGCCCCTGAAGGTTCTCCTGATGCCTGAGGGCGTAAGCCTGTGCAACCATGCCGCCGTAGGAATGTCCGAATACGAAAACCTTACCCAGGCCCAGGTACTGGCGGAGCGCCTCCACGTCATCCGCGTTCTGTTCCATCGTATATGTTTCAACCGGTCCCGGACCGCTGCGGCCGCAGCCGCGGTGATCGACGTAGATGAGCTGCATCGTATCCGTCAGCTCAGAAACGCAGGGAAGGAAATGCGTGTGATCTCCTCCCGGACCGCCGTGCAGTACAAAACAGACAGGCCTTCTGCGCATTACCGGACCATCCGGAACATACTCCTTACCTTCGATATCAAAAAACAGTTTTACTCCATTGACTTCTGCAAACATCTTTTCCTCCTTATTAAGTAACTGTGTTTTTAAACAAGTATGATCATGATCCGATCTCTTCCGCCCGTACGCACCGGACCACATGCCCGTCCCCGACTGCACGCAGTTCCGTCGGTTCCTGACACTTTGGTTCCGCGTACGGACAGCGCGCATAAAACCGGCATCCGGGCTTCGGATCGATCGGACTCGTCACTTCGCCCTGGATCAGTTTCCGCTCCCGGTTCCGGCGGCTTGCGTCAGCTACCGGTACAGCGGCCAGCAGCGCCTGCGTATACGGATGTTTCGGGTTCGCAAACAGTTCCTTTTTCGGCGCCTGTTCTACGACCTCGCCCAGATACATCACGGCGATCGAATGCGATATATGTCTGACCACGGAAAGATCATGGGTGATGAACATGTATGCCACCCCCAGTTCTTCCTGAATATCCATCATCAGATTCAGGATCTGAGCCTGGATCGAAACATCCAGCGCTGAGACTGGCTCGTCGCAGACGATGAATTTGGGCTTCATGACCAGTGCCCGGGCAACTCCGATCCGCTGCCTCCGGCCGCCGTCCAGTTCATGGGGATACGAGCCGGCCAGCCGTTCCGCCAGTCCGACGGTCTCCATGATACGGTAGATTTTTTCTTCCATCTCCTGTTTGGAAGAACAGAGATGATTGATCTTCAGAGGCTCGGCGATCAGATTGAACACCGTCTTTCTCGGATCCAGACTGGAATACGGATCCTGGAAAATAATCTGCATCTGCTGTTTCAGCAGCTTTTTATCCGCTTTTTTTGCCAGAACGTCCTGTCCTTCAAACAGCACCTGCCCGGACGTGGGCCGGATCAGATTGAGAAGGCAGCGTCCAAGCGTCGACTTTCCGCAGCCCGACTCACCAACGACGCCGAGCGTTTTCCCCGCATCAACCGCCAGGTCCACATGGTCAACCGCGTGCACGACCCCGGCATTCGTAGGGAAGTATTTTACGAGATCATGGATCTCCAGTAATCTGTGTTCCATGCACTACCTCCCTTCTGTCCCGGATTCTGCAGAGAAACGATGGCATTTTACGATATGCCCCTCCTCAAGCTGTGTAACCGAGGGGGCCGCCGCAGTACAGCGCTCTGTACAGTATGGACAGCGCGGTGAAAAATAGCAGCCCTCCGGCAGATGCGCCGGATCGGGTGTGAGACCGCTGATAGGCTCCAGACGCGGCTTGTCGGAAGTCAGATCCGGAATACTGTTGAACAGTCCTACTGTATAGGGATGATGCGGCAGCGACCGGTCAAAGATCTGTTCCAGAGTGCCGTATTCGATGATCTCGCCGGCATACATGATCGCTACTTTGTCACATGTCTCCGCAACAACACCGAAATCATGCGTGATCATGATCAGCGAAGTGTTGTACCGTTTCTGGATATCGTCGATCATGGCCAGAACCTGGGACTGGATCGTCACGTCCAGTGCCGTCGTAGGTTCATCCGCGATCAGCAGATCAGGCTCACAGGCCAGCGCCATAGCGATCACGATCCGCTGTTTCATGCCCCCGGAAAGCTGATGCGGATAACAGATCTTCCGTGAACTTTCGATCCCGACCAGTTCAAGGATCTCATCCACCCTGGCATCTATGGCCTCCCTGGACATACCCGCTTTGTTTTCATTTCTGTCAGATTTCGGGGCATTTTCCTGCTCACGGGCATATTGCTTTGTTCCATGCAGCTTCAGGACCTCCGCGATCTGGTCTCCCACCGTGAAAACCGGGTTCAGACTCGTCATCGGATCCTGAAAGATCATACTGATCTGTGCGCCGCGAATCTCGCGCATCTTCTTTTCCTGCGTATTCAGAAGATCCTGCCCTTTGAAATAAATGTCTCCTCTGTATACCTCGCCGACACCTTTCGGGAGCAGACCGAGGATCGACAGAGCCAGGGTCGTTTTTCCGGCGCCCGTCTCTCCGACGATACCGACGGCCTCGCCGCGTTTCAATTCCAGATCCACCCCGTTGACCGCGTATACGTCATCGTCGACCGTCCGGTACTTTACATACAGATCGTCAATTTTCAATAATGTCTCTTCTCTATCCACGGACTGCCTCCCTGCGTTTTCTGAAGATGGATCTCTTCTTTCTCCGGAATCCGCGCAGACGCGGATCCATGGCATCCCTCAGACCGTCCCCGAGCAGGTTGAACGCCACGGCTGACAGCACGATGGCAAGGCCCGGGAACAGGATCAGATAGACCTCGGTGCGCATGTATTCCTGCGCTTCCGAAAGCATCAGCCCCCATTCCGGCTGCGGTGCTGCCACGCCCAGTCCCAGATAGCCGAGACCTGCAGTCGACAGGATACAAAGACTGATCGACATCGTTGCCTGTACGATCAGCGGCCCCAGTGAATTCGGCAGAAGATGGCTTACGATGATCTGCAGATCGCTGGCACCGACTGCACGCGCAGCTTCCACATATTCATTCTCCCGCGTGACCATGACCGTGGATCGGACGACCCGGGAAAAACCGGGCGTCATGGAAAAGATGAATGCGATGATAAGATTCCGCACGCCGCCTCCGAGCACTGTGACTACACAGATGATCAGCAGGATCTGCGGTATGGAAATGATCACGTCCAGGATCCTCTGGATCGCCGCGTCTATCTTACCGCCGTAATATGCGGAAAGGGAACCAATCAGGATCCCCAGCACGCTGCCTCCCAACGTAGCCAGAACCGCAATGATCATCGTGATCCGCGTCGCATATACGACGCGCCCGAAATAATCCCTGCCGAAAGCATCGGTACCGAACCAGTGCAGCGCGCTCGGCGGCTGAAGCCGGTCCGGGATACTCTGTGCGATTATATCCGTCTCATAGTTAAAGAGAACGTCCGCGAAGACCGCCAGGAAGATCAGGAAGAGAACAAAGATCAGACATGCCATCGTCAGCTTATTGCTGCGCATGGCTCTCCAGATGTCGTAGATCTGTCCTCTGGATTTCTTGATTTTTGCTTTCCCTGCCATTTATTCCACCGCCTTTCTCCGTCTCCGGCGGATGCTGCCCTGATACTTGGACTTGATCCGGGGATCCAGATAAGCGTACACGATGTCAATGATCAGATTGATGATCACGACCGAAATGGCCAGGATGACCACACAGCCCATCACGACCGGAATGTCCTTCTTCGTGACGGCAGTGATCAGGAAATTACCGAGCCCGGGAATAGCAAAGACAGCCTCCACAAACACGGTTCCGCCAAGCAGAAGGCTGAAGTTTGTACCGCAGGCCGTGACGACCGGGATCAGTGAATTCCGCAGTGCATGTGTAAAAATAACGGTTTTTTCTTTCGCTCCCTTTGCCCGTGCCGTACGGACATAATCCTGCCGGATCTCCTCCAGCATGGAAGATCGCGTCAGACGGATGGAAAGGCCGAGCGTATTGGAACCCAGTGCGATCATGGGCATGATGTAATGCTTCCAGCTGGTCAGTCCGAACGAAGGAAGCAGCTTCAGATGTACCGAGAACAGCAGTGTCATCAGCAGGCACAGCCAGAACATGGGAACGGACGCCAGGATCATGGCAAAAGTAGACGCGATCCGGTCGGCCAGCGAATACTGTTTGACCGCCGAAAGAACACCCAGCGGGATCCCGACCCCCATGGCAAACAGGATTGCCAGAATACAGATCTTCAACGTCGCCGGATACAGATGCAGTATTTTGGGAAGCACCGGTTCGGATCCATACCAGGAAAGGCCGAAATCACCGCGGACCAGATGGCTCATATAGTCTGCGTACCGTACCAGAAAAGGCCGATCAAGACCCAGCTCTGTATTGTATTCATCCACGGCTTCCTGTGTAGCGCTGATCCCCAGGATCATACGCCCCGGATCGCCGGGCTTCAGGTTGATGATAACAAAAACGAGAAATGTGACGCCGATCACAACCGGGATCAGCAGCAGAAGTCTCTTGACTATGTATTTCCACATGTTGTATATATCCTTCCCGACCGTGCGTTTCCGACAGCACGGTTCCGGCAGCAGCAGCGCAGTGCTCTGCGGCGCCGCGAGAAAAAAGTGACCAGCCCATTGTCATGGGCCAGTCACCCGGTTTATCCTGTTTCTTCAGCTCCAGGACATGCTCTTGATCAGGAACTGCCCGATAATACCGATCGGAGCGTCCATATTCAGTCCGTCCGCAGCGGCATAATAGCCGTCCGGCCAGTAGATCGAGACGTACGGAACCGTATCCATAATGGCATCATAGGCCTCTTTCAGATACGGCTCGCGGTCTGCGCCTGTCACCTGGGAACTGGCATTCATCGCGTTGATGATCGTGTCATCCTTTATATTGGCCAGATTCATCGACGTCTCAACGGTATCATACATGGGGCTCAGATTGGATACATCGCCGCATGCGTTCGACCAGGATATGATCGCCGCCTCATAGTTGCCGCCGGTTATGTTGGTCACGATGGTCCCGACTTCCTGTTCTTCGATATTCACGGTGATGCCGATCTCCGCGAGCTCGGCCTGGATCGTCGTGCCGACCTTTTTCCAGGAAGGTGTGCCGCAGAGAAGGGTGAAAGAGAATCCATCCGGATAGGCGGATTCTGCCATATATTCCTTGGCCTTTTCCACATCATATGCGGTTGCTTCATAGCCGTCCAGATAGCCGCCCAGGCCTTCCTGGATCGGGATGCTGGCCGGTGTAGCCATACCGTCCACGGAAGCCAGAATGATATCCTCCCGGTTGATCGCGCAGTCGATGGCTTTCCGCACGTTCACGTCCGCAAAATACTCTACATCGTGATTCAGACTCATAAACGTATAGGCTGTGTTGTCAAACGGAATCGTATGAAGACCTTCTGTCTCCTCAATCTGTGTCTTCGCACTTCCGCTCAGTCCCAGAACAGACATCATGAAATCGATATCCCCGGACTGCAGTGCCGTAAGCGCTGTATTCTCATCGCCCATGAAGATCAGATCAGCGGTCTTGATCTCCGGTTCGCCTTCATAATAATATTCATTCGCCTTCAGCACGATATCGCTGCCCATGTTCCATGCGTCAATATAATACGGTCCGCTGGTGACATTCGGAGCTTTGCTGACATCCATGCCGCCTTCAACAGCCGCTTTGCTCATGATTCCGAAATAACAGGTCGTCAGCGCGTACAGGAAAACCGTGTATGGCTGTGTAAGCGTGAATGTAACCTCTTTGTCTCCGTTGGCCGTTACGGAATCGATGTAACTGAAATACGTGGAAAAGCCGGCTTCTTTGCCCCGTTCCATACTGAAAACGACGTCTTCGGCCGTGATCTCACTGCCGTCCGAAAATTTAATGCCGTCTTTGAGCGTCACGGTCACAGCTGTGTAGTCATCATTCCACTCCCAGGAATCCGCCAGTGCGCCTGTCGGTTCGCCGTTTTCATCCAGTTCAAACAGGTACGCGTACAGATTTGATCCCAGAATGCCAGTGCTGACCGAGGCATCGTACATGATATCCGCTGTGGGCGGCTCTTCATAGAACTGGATTCTGACATCCTCTCTCCCGCTGTCGGCAACTGCTGCCACCGGAGAAGCTGCCAGCATCGATGCTCCAAGGATCAGGCTCAACGCCATGGCCGTCAGTTTACGTTTTTTCATATGCTCTCTCCTTCCTAATACAAACTTTTATGAATTTCAGAAAAACAAAAAATTCTATGCTATTTTATCACTTTAATGCGCTGAATTCAAGGCTGTATCTCTATTTTGGGAAGTTTTATATGTTTTGGCACCGCAGGAGCGCTCTTCGGACATACGCCCGCGCGACCTGGATCTTGTACTGGTTCCTGGCCAGCGGAAGCGCATCCTCCAGCGCAAGCGCCGCAGCTTCCGCCGCCGTTTCTTCGTTCAGCTCTTTCCCCGCGAGATACGCTTCGGCCTTTTCTGCGTGCAGCGGTACAGGCGCTACCGCTCCCAGGACGATCCGGGCTGCAGAGATCTTTTCACCTTCAAACGAGACCGCCGCTGCCACGGATACCAGCGGGAAGTCAATGGATTTCCTCTGGCGGAATTTCATGTACGCGCTTCTGCCCGATCCGTCTGCCGGAGGCAGAAGGACAGCTGTCACCAGTTCATCGTCATCCAGGACCGTGGAGCTGCGGACTGCCACTGAGAAGAACTCGTCAGCAGGGATCTCTCGCTTCGTGGTTCTGATCCGGGCGCCGAGCGCCATGAGTGCCGGCGCAATATCCGAAGGACTGGCGGCCACACAGCCGCAGTTGAAGCAGCGTTCTGCTTCGGAGAGGACCTGTTCCGGCCGGAATCCCAGCGCGTCCTCTTTGAACAGATCCCGTTCCTCATCCGGAAGCTCGTCCATATGACTGGAACAGGAGGCCGTAAGACAGGCGCTGCTGAAGCAGGAAAGTGACCGGCATTTCGCACATTCTTCGGCGGAAGCGGAACCGGACATGGTCTGCGCCGCCCGTCTGCCGGCTGCCATGGCTTTGACGACGGAAGCAGGTCCGGTCACGGCATCGCCGCCTGCGTACAGACCGTCTTCAGCGGTCTGCTGTGTATCGTCGGAGACAGGGATTACTCTCCCGGAAGAAAGAGGACCTTCAAGATACGAAAGATCCGTTTTCTGACCGACAGCCAGGATGATCTGATCTGCCGAAAGCGTTTTGGATACGGATGGATCGTAAGCAGGCGCAAAACGGCCGTTTTCATCCCGAACGGACGTGCAGCGGATCAGGCGTATGCCGGTGACTTTTCCGTCTTCCGCAAGAACCTTGTCCGGCCCCCAGCAGGTATCGATCCCTACGCCTTCATGCAGCGCCGCACGGATGTCATCGTCGAAGGCCGGCATCTCTTCACGGCTCTCCAGGCAGACCATCGTAACGTTCTTCGCGCCGAGACGTTTCGCGGACATGGCAGCGTCTACCGCCACATTTCCGCCGCCGATCACAATGACGGTTTCACCGACAGGAACTTTTTTGCCCAGAGCGATGTCACGGAGCATCTCCATGGCGGGAGAAGTGAGTTCTTCGCCGTCGAGACCGATCGAAACCGGACTCCAGGCACCTGTGCCGAGGAAAACGCCGTCGTATTCTTCTTTGAGTTCGGCGATGGTTTTGTCTTTTCCGATGCTGACGCCGCAGCGGAATTCCACGCCCGTTTCTTCCAGACGGCGGATCTGAAGATCCAGTACGCTGTCCGGAAGCCGGTACGCCGGAATCCCATAGCGCAGCATACCGCCGGCCTTTTCCATCTGATCGAACACCACAGGAGTCCAGCCTTCCATGGCGAGGAAAAACGCGGCAGCCAGACCTGCAGGACCGGATCCGACGATGGCGGCGCGTCTGCCGGCCGGAGCTTTTTTATTTCCGGTCAGTTCCGCCCAGTGTTCAAGCATATAGTCGCCGACAGAACGCTCTATGGAGCGGATGTCGACGGGTTCGTCTACCTGTCCGCGGTTGCAGCCGCCCGTACAGGTGTGCGGACAGACACGGCCTGTGACCGCTGCCAGGGGATTCGTACGGATAAGGATCTTTGCCGCGGCGGCGTAATCGCCGTCCCGCAGCCTGCTGAAATAGGAGGGAATGGCATTGCCTGCAGGACATTCTTCCTGACAGGGAGTGTCTTTGACACGCATGGAACCGAAGATGGAATGGATCTCATTGTGCCCGGTCTGCGCATTGCAGAACGTCCCGCCTTTCCGCAGACAGTCGAAGAGACCGTCGGCGTTTCGATAGTACCAGCAGCGGGGCTCCTGGCAGATGTTTCCGCCAATCGTTGCGTTGTTCCGGATCTGCGGAGTGGCAACCACATAGGCGGCTTCCGCAAGCGCCCGGTGGCTTTTCTGCAGCACAGCGCTGCTCTCAAGCTCGTGAACCGTGGTCAGCGAGCCGATCGTTACACCGCTTTCAGAAACGTCGATGCCGGAAGCACCGGGGATGGTACGCAGGTTGATGATCAGATCCGGATATTCTTTATAGATGTTGTCTTTAAAACCGTGGAGCAGGTCGGTGCCGCCCGAAATGGCAGCCGCTTTCTTTGTCCGCAGCAGTTCCGCGGCCTCCGCAAAGGAACCGGCGTTTTTCAGATCAAAACGTTGAAGTGCCATATCATTCACCATCCTTTCCCATAGCGTTCAGGATCTTGATCGGAGAGATTGCGGTCTCGTTGATCCGGACGCCGATGGCGTTATAGATCGCGTTCGCAATAGCCCGCGGAGTACAGCACGGCGCAGCCTCGCCCATGCCTGAACAGCCATATTCGCCGTGCCCTTCATAGATCTCCATGGGGATGGGGTCGATGTCCGGGAAATCAGCCATTGTGGGGAATTTATAATCTACAAAATTGAAATTCAGCGGTACGCCGGTCGCCTCGTCGTAAAGCATTTCTTCATATAAAGCTTCTCCGAGACCCTGGACCTGGCCGCCGGCGAGCTGTCCTTCCGCACCTGCCGGGAAGAGGACCGTTCCGCCATCGCTGCATATGACAAGTCTCAGAACTTCTATGGCACCTGTTTCTGTATCGACTTCCACTTCAGCAAATGTCGCCATATAGGTAGCGCCATAATTCTTTTTTGTCAGCTTCCGGGATACCATCATCGTGATCGGCACCAGAGAACCTTCGTTGAACAG
>CACZSZ010000178.1 GCA_902783945.1 uncultured Lachnospiraceae bacterium | reverse complement strand
TTGAATATCTGTCAGCTATGATCATTTCCGTGATCGTATTGTATGCCGGCATCACATCCTTTACCGAATCCGTGAAAAAGATCATTCATCCGGAGACGCCGGATTATTCGGCAGTCACGCTTGTCATCGTGGCAGCCGGCGTGATCGTAAAGATCATTCTGGGACGATTCGTGAAGAGCACCGGAGAAAAAGTGAACTCGGACTCTCTGATCGCTTCCGGTTCTGATGCCACGCTGGATGCGGTGATCTCGGCATCCACACTGGTCGCAGCCGTGCTGTATCTCACACTGCATATCCGTCTGGAGGCCTGGCTTGGCGCGGTCATTTCTGTCGTGATCATCAAGTCCGGCATCGAAATGCTGCGCGACACACTCTCCGAGATCCTCGGAGAACGCGCGGATATACAGATTTCCCGGGATATTCAGAAAACGATACGTACGTTCCCGCAGGTACTGGGGACTTACGACCTGGTCCTGAATAATTACGGTCCGGATACCTTTACCGGAACCGTGCATATAGAAGTGTCCGAGACCATGACGGCAAAAGAGATCGATGAACTGCTCCGGCAGATCGCAGTAAAGGTCTATCAGGAACATCATATCGCACTGACAGCCATCGGTATTTATTCATCCAATGCAGAAGATGAGCAGACAAAGGCCATGCGGGACAAAGTTGCGAAGATCGTTTTTAAGAATCCATATGTATTGCAGATGCACGGATTTTTCCTGGATGAAGAAAAAAAGAAAATACGGTATGATCTGGTCATCAGTTTCGATGCGAAGGACAGGCAGGCCGAATATATGGCACTCCTGCAGAGTGTGCAGGAAGCCTTACCGGAATACACACTGGAAGTTGCCATGGATACGGATTTCAGTCTGGAGCCCTAAAGCCGGTATGATTTCTTATTGAGTGATGGTATAATATCCATGTATGCCGGTATGTGTTTTTTCGGGAAAAAGCGCGAGTAAGGAGGAATGAATATGGCAAAGATCAAGTACAGTGCGATCGTCGGATCACTGGGGCAGAACGTGGACCGTTTTGTTGCCGAAGGGTATAAAGAAGACTCGGAGATACGATTTGGTTTTGAAAACGAAGTAGACGCCCTGGCCGGACTGGGCTGTCTGGACGCGCTGGACATCTACTATGCAGAAGAAGGGATCAATTCCGATGCAGAGGCGACCAATGCGGTGCTGGACAAGTACGGACTGGTCATATCGTCCACATTCACAAATCTGTTCGGCCGCAGGAAATGGAAAAACGGCAGTCTGTCCAGCACGGATGAAAAAATACGTCAGGCAGCGATCGAGCTGTGCAAAAAGAACAGTGATTTCAATAAAAAACTGAAAGGAACCCCGCCCATGACCCTGTGGCTCGGGCAGGACGGTTTTGACTATCCGTTCCAGACCGATTACGGCAAATCCTGGATGAACCTGATCGATTCCGTACAGCAGGTCTGTGATCACAATCCGGAAGTCATGGTGACGCTGGAGGCAAAGCCGCGTGAGCCGCGGAACCGCACGATCGTCGACACGGTTGCCAATTCCCTGCTGATGTGTGAGAAGATCGACCGGAAAAATGTCGGCGTGTCCATCGATATGGGCCATATCTGGAACGTACAGCAGAATATCGCCCAGACGATCGCGCTGGCAAGCGAATTCGGCAGACTGGTCACGATGCATGCAAATGACAACTATGGCGTGTGGGATGACGATATGATCGCCGGCATGATCCATCACATGGAATACCTGGAACTGTTCTACTTCCTTAAGAAGTATGAATACGACGGAAATATCGCCGTGGATATCTTCCCGTACAGAGAGAACACGCTGGGCTGCACAAAGGAGACCGTCCTCAATCTGAAGAAGTTCGAAGCGCTGGTCGATATGATCGGAATGGACAAACTTGGTGAGATCATCGCCGAAGGCGATCCGGTCAAATGCAGCGAGTTTATGCGGGAGACAATATACCGGATCTGAACGGAGTTTCCTTACAGACGACAGGGGCAGGAAGGAGAATTACACTCCTCCTGCTCTTTTTTCACGGGGGATCAGATTCCTTTATCGTTGTGCCTGCAGGGGTTTTCTTGTATAATTATGCTAAAATTAATCAGAAACCGGTTTCGTGATCAGCTGTCAAAAAGGAGAAGGTATGTATTACGAAGGAAAAATCTGGGTCGCCAATAATGGCAAAGGGGAAAAGATCTGTATTCTGCCGAAGATGGCAAACCGCCACGGATTGGTAGCGGGAGCAACGGGGACAGGAAAAACAATTACATTGAAAGTACTGGCCGAATCCTTCAGTGATATGGGTGTTCCGGTCTTTCTTGCGGATGTCAAAGGAGATCTGGCAGGCATGATCGCAGCAGGAAACGACAGCGAGGACATGCAGAACCGTATCGCGAAATTCGGTCTGACAGAGACCGGGTTTGCCTATCAGAAATATCCTGCCACATTCTGGGATATCTACGGAGAAAAGGGCATACAGCTGCGCACGACGATCTCAGAGATCGGACCGCTTCTCCTTGCGAGGATCCTGGGGCTGAATGACCTGCAGACCAATATCCTTTCCGTCGTATTCAAGATCGCGGACGATGAAGGCCTTCTGCTGGTCGATACCAAAGACCTGAAAGCCATGCTGAATTACGTAAGCGAAAGACGCAAAGAGCTTGAGATGGAATACGGGCTGATCGCGCCTGCTTCCGTCAGTGCGATCATACGCGCCATCGTGGCGCTGGAGACAGCCGGCGCAGATAAGTTTTTCGGCGAGACGGCTCTGAATATCAATGACTGGCTGGCAGTCGGAGAAGGCGGAAAAGGCATGATCAGCATTCTGGATTCCGAAAGCCTGATCAACAACGGGAAACTGTACTCCACGTTCCTGCTCTGGATGCTGTCGGAACTGTTTGAGACGCTTCCGGAAGTCGGGGATATGGATAAACCGAAAATGGTCTTCTTCTTCGACGAAGCGCATCTGCTGTTCAATGATGCCTCGAAGCTGCTGCTGGAAAAGATCGAACAGGTTGTCAAACTGATCCGTTCCAAAGGCATCGGCATTTATTTCTGCACACAGAACCCGAAGGATATTCCGGACAGTGTTCTGGCGCAGCTCGGAAACAAGATCCAGCACGGCCTGCACGCGTATACGCCGGCAGACCAGCGGGCTGTAAAGGCTGCGGCGGATTCGTTCCGGGTCAATCCGGAGTTTAATACGTATGAAACGCTTCTGTCACTGGGGACCGGAGAAGCCGTGGTTTCCTTCCTGCAGGAAGACGGCACGCCGGCGATGGCTGAAAAAGTGTCGGTGCTCCCGCCGCAGAGCCGCATGGGTGCGATCTCTGACATTGAGCGGGAAACAGCCGTTAAGGGAAGCCTGCTGTACAGCAAATATGCCAACGCCTATGATCCGGATTCCGCCTATGAATTCCTGGAACGCCGCGGGGTGGAACTGGCCGCTGCAGCAGAGGAAGAACTGAAGCGGAAAGAAGAAGAAAAACTGGCGGAACAGGAACGCAAAGAGCAGGAAAAGCAGGAAGAACGGGAGCGCAGAGAAGCGGAGAAGCAGCAGGAGAGAGAAGAAAGAAAGCGCCGCCAGGCCATCAAATCAACCGGAAGCACGGTCGTCGGAACGATCGGCCGGGAACTCGGCAAAGCCGCGGGAGGTGCCGTCGGCGGAAGATTCGGCAAGACGCTGGGCGGCAATCTGGGCGCCAGTCTGTTCAGAGGCATCCTGGGTACATTTTTCAAGAATTAAGGAAAGGAAACAAACATGGGTGGATTTTTCGGAGTGACAGCGAAAGAAGATTGTGTGTTTGACGTGTTCTATGGGACCGATTACCACTCACATTTGGGAACACGCCGCGCAGGCATGGTTCTGTATGATCAGAAAAAAGGTTTTGACAGAGCGATCCATAATATAGAGAGCGCCAATTTCCGGCCGAAATTTGAAAAAGATGTGATGAATATGGAAGGACAGTCCGGAATAGGATGTATTTCGGACTACGAGCCGCAGCCGCTGATCATCCGTTCTCATCACGGAACCTATGCGATCACGACGGTCGCAAAGATCAACAACATTGACGAACTGGTCAAGCGCCTGTTCATGAGCGGTTTCTCACATTTTATGGAACAGAGCGGAGGGGAGATCAATCAGACCGAATTAGTTGCCGCCCTGATCGATCAGAAAGAAACGATCGCTGACGGGATACGGTATGCACAGGAGGCGGTAGACGGATCCCTGACGCTGCTTCTGATGACGAAAGACGGTATCTATGCGGCCCGTGACCGCCTGGGAAGAACACCGGTCCAGATCGGGAAAAAGGACGGCGCATACTGTGCCTGTTTCGAGGGCTTTTCCTATCTTAATCTGGGATATCAGCCGGAAAAGGAGCTGGGTCCGGGCGAGATCGTCCTGATGACGCCGGAGGGCGTGAAGGTCCTGAAGCAGCCGAAAAAGAAGATGCGGATCTGTACCTTCCTCTGGATCTATTACGGATTTCCGGCTTCCGCTTACGAAGGCCTTAATGTGGAGCATATGCGGTACCGCTGCGGTGTCCGCATGGCCAGGCGCGATATGAAGCGCGGTGATATCAGTCCGGATTTCGTGGCCGGCGTGCCGGACTCCGGCGTAGCGCACGCGGTCGGTTATTCCAACGAATCCGGCATTCCGCATTCCCGGCCGTTCGTCAAGTATACGCCTACGTGGCCGCGGTCCTTTATGCCGCCGTTCCAGAACAAGAGGGATCTGATCGCCAAGATGAAGCTGCTGCCGATCCAGGATCTGATCCGGGGAAAAAGTATGCTGCTGATCGATGACTCGATCGTGCGGGGCACACAGCTGCGTGAGTCCGCGGAATACCTGTATGAGCACGGCGCCAGAGAAGTCCACGTGCGTCCGGCCTGTCCTCCGCTTGTATTTGGCTGCAAATATCTGAATTTCTCCCGTTCCACATCGGAAAAGGAACTGATCGCCAGAAGGAAGATCGCCCTTCTGGAGGGCACGGAAGATGTGCCGTATGAAACCCTGGAAAAATATACCGATCCGGATTCGGAACCTTATCATGCCATGATGGAAGAAATCCGGAAAGAAATGCATTTTACGACGCTGCATTACAACCGGATCGACGACATGATCGAAGCAGTGAATATCGATCCGGAGTGTCTGTGCACATACTGCTGGACAGGTAAAGAATAAAGAGCATTTTATGAACTATATCGTGTTTGACCTGGAATGGAATCAGAGCCCATACGGGAAGGCGCGCGAGATCGAGCGCCTTCCTTTCGAGATTATCGAGATCGGCGCTGTCAAGCTGAACGCGGAACGGGAAGTAACCGATACTTTTCAGGCCATAGTGCGTCCGGCGGTCTACCGGAAATTGAATTACCGCACGAAAGAGATCGTGCATATGGACCAGCAGGAGCTGGAGAACGGCGAGTGGTTTCCGGATGCGGTGCGCCGTTTTCTGGCCTGGGCAGGCCCGGACTCGATCTTCTGTACCTGGGGTACAGTGGATCTTCCGGAGCTGCAGCGGAATATGAAGTATTACAATATGCTCGGGCTGCTGAAGGGACCGATGCATTATTACGATGTGCAGAAACTGTTTGCCATTCAGTATGAGGATATGAAAAGCCGCCGTTCGCTGGAATACGGGGCGGATTTCTTTCATATGGAAAAAAACCAGGCATTTCACAGAGCCCTGGCAGATGCCATCTACACGGCAGATATTTTCAGGCGGATCGACATGGACGTCATCCAGGCCTATGATTCCGTTGATGTTTACCAGAATCCGAAGGTAAAAACAGAAGAGATACATCTTATTTATAATGGATATTCCAAATATATCTCCCGTGAATTCCGCACAAAAGAAGAAGCCATGCAGGATCCGGAGGTCACTATTACGCCCTGCTGCCTGTGCGGCAGGCCTTCCCGGAAGCGGATCCGCTGGTTTTCCGTCAACGCCCGGAATTATTACTGCATTGCCGAATGCCCCGTACACGGTCTGCAAAAAGGCAAGATCCGGATGAAAAAGAATGACGACGACGGTGTTTTTGTCGTGAAGACGGTGAAAGTAAGCAATGAGCCCGAAGCTCAGAGCATCCGAGATAAGCGTAAAGATCTGCGGGAAAAGCGGCGCCGCCGGAGGCATTCGTGACCTTCAGTGGAAACTGTTACGTATGAGCCAAAAATGCCGGAGAAATGCACACCTGCACGATTGTGCCCCTTCTTTTTCTTGACAGAGAAGGGGCTTTTTTTTATACTTAACAGGTTATAGAGGGGTATTGCCGCACAGAAAGAGTTGCTGCATAGGAGAATGCACAAATGTACAAAAAAGTAGATACAAATTTGAATTTTGTCGAGCGGGAAAAGCAGACAGAAAAATTCTGGAAGGAAAACCAGATCTTCGAGAAAAGCCTCGAGGAGCGTGAAGGCGCTCCCCGCTATACATTTTATGACGGTCCGCCGACGGCGAACGGCAAGCCGCATATCGGTCATGTGCTGACCCGTGTTATCAAGGATATGATCCCCCGCTACCGCCGGATGAAAGGGTACGATGTGCCGCGGAAAGCGGGCTGGGATACACACGGTCTTCCAGTCGAGCTGGAAGTCGAAAAGAAGCTCGGTATGAGCGGCAAGGAGCAGATCGAGGCTTATGGTATCGAGCCGTTCATCCGGGAATGTAAGGAAAGCGTCTGGAAATACAAGGGTATGTGGGAAGATTTCTCCGCGACTGTCGGTTTCTGGTGCGACATGGAGCATCCGTATGTCACATATGAGAACGATTACATCGAGTCCGAGTGGTGGGCGCTGAAGCAGATCTGGGAGAAAGGTCTTCTCTACAAAGGTTTCAAGATCGTCCCGTACTGCCCGCGCTGCGGCACGCCGCTGTCCACACAGGAAGTTGCGCAGGGATACAAGCTCGTCAAAGAACGCTCGGCCATCGTCCGCTTCAAAGTCAAAGGAGAGGATGCCTATTTCCTGGCCTGGACGACGACGCCCTGGACGCTCCCGTCCAATATGGCGCTGTGCGTCAATCCGGAGCTGACCTACTGCAAGGTCAGAGCCTGTGACGGCTATACCTATATCATGGGCAAGGAGCTGCTTGACGCCGTGCTCGGACCGCTGGCGGCTAAAGCGCAGGAAGAAGCGGCGAAGAAGGCTGCAGCCGAAGACGGAGAGGCCGCAGATGTACCGGAGATCAAAGCCTACGAGATCCTGGAGGAGTACAAAGGAAAGGATCTGGAATATAAGGAATATGAGCCGCTGTACGAAGGCGTTGCCATCGCGGCGGAGAAACAGAGAAAGAAAGCACATTACGTGACCTGTGACGACTATGTCACCATGAGCGACGGTACCGGCATCGTCTACATGGCGCCGGCCTTCGGTGAGGACGACAACCGTGTCTGCCGCGAGTATGACGTGCCGTTCGTGCAGTTCGTCGACGAAAAAGGCTGCATGACCAAAGAGACGCCGTACGAAGGGATCTTTGTCAAAAAGGCCGACCCGATGATCCTGAAGGATCTTGACGCGGAAGGAAAGCTGTTTTCCGCGCCGAACTTTGAGCATGAATATCCGCATTGCTGGCGCTGCGACACGCCGCTGATCTACTATGCGCGCGAGTCCTGGTTCATCAAGATGACCGCCGTTCGCGACGATCTGATCCGCAACAACAATACGATCAACTGGATTCCGGAGAGCATCGGCAAAGGCCGGTTCGGCGACTGGATCGAGAACGTGCAGGACTGGGGCATCTCCCGGAATCGCTATTGGGGCACACCGCTGAATATCTGGGTCTGTGAGGACTGCGGAAAGATGCATTCCGTCGGCAGCATCGCCGAACTGGAAGAATTGTCCGATAATCTCGCGGAGGTGGAAAAGAAATACGAGGGGACTTTTGATCCAGGCGTGAAGATCGAACTGCAACGCCCGTATATCGACGAAGTAACGATCCGCTGTCCGGAATGCGGCAGGACCATGCATCGCGTACCGGAAGTCATCGACTGTTGGTTCGATTCCGGTTCCATGCCGTTCGCGCAGCATCATTATCCGTTTGAGAATCAGGAGATCTTCAAACAGCAGTTCCCGGCACAGTTCATCTCCGAGGCGGTAGACCAGACACGCGGCTGGTTCTATTCCCTGCTGGCTATCTCGACGCTGCTGTTCAATAAGGCACCGTATGAAAACGTCATCGTGCTGGGACACGTACAGGACGAAAACGGTCAGAAGATGAGCAAATCAAAGGGCAATGCCGTCGATCCGTTTGACGCGCTGGAAAAATACGGCGCAGACGCGATCCGCTGGTATTTCTATATCAACAGTGCACCATGGCTGCCGAATCGCTTCAGCGGAAAGACGGTCATGGAATATTCCCGCCGGTTTATGGGTACGCTGTGGAATACGTATGCATTTTACGTGCTCTACGCGGAGATCGACCAGTTCGACCCGACGAAGTATGCGCTGGAGTATGACAAGCTGGCCGTTATGGACAAATGGCTGCTGTCCAGACTGTATTCCACGATCCGCGAGGCGGACAAGTGCCTTTCCGAGTACAAAGTTCCCGAGACAGCGCGTGCGCTGGAAGCCTTTGTCGATGACATGAGCAACTGGTACGTACGCCGGAGCCGTGAGCGCTTCTGGGCAAAGGGTATGGAGCAGGATAAGATCAATGCGTATATGACGCTGTATACCGCACTGGTGGAATTCTGCAAGGCCGCTGCGCCGATGATCCCGTTCATGACCGAAGATATCTATCAGAATCTGGTCGTCGGGCTGGATCCGTCCGCGCCGGAGAGCATTCATCTGTGTGCATTCCCTGCCGTGAAGGAAGAGTGGATTGATTCGGAGCTGGAAGAGGACATGAAGGACCTGCTGCAGGTCGTCGTGCTCGGCCGAGCGGCCAGGAACATTTCCGGCATGAAGAACAGGCAGCCGCTGGCCAGGATGTTTGTAAAGGCGAACTTTATTCTTTCTGAATTTTACTGCGAGATCATTGAAGACGAACTGAACATCAAGTCGCTTGAATTTTCCGCGGATCTGCAGGTCGAATACAGCGTCAAGCCTCAGCTGAAGACGGTCGGTCCGAAATACGGCAAACTGGTCGGTGCGATCCGGAACGCGCTCGGTCAGGCGGACGGTGCCGCACTCGTCAGAGAACTGAATGAAAACGGCAGCATCCATCTGGATCTGAACGGAGAGTCCGTGGATCTGAGCCGTGAAGACCTGCTCATCGAGATTGCGCAGTCTGACGGGTTTGTGACACAGGCAGATCAGGGTGTGACTGTAATGCTGGATACATCGCTGACGCCGGAGCTTGTTGAGGAAGGATTTGTCCGCGAACTGGTCAGCAAGATCCAGACGATGCGCAAGGAGGCCGGCTTCGAGGTCATGGACCGGATCCGTGTCTGTGCGCAGGGCAATGAAAAGATCGCCATGATCCTGGAAAACAACGCGGACGAGATCAGTACGGACGTCCTGGCGGACGAGATCCGCATCGGCGAGACAGCCGGATACGCCAAAGAATGGAATATCAACGGTGAGAAAGTCACGCTGAGTGTAGAAAAAGATTGACATATAAAAAGAAACATGATAAAAAAGCACTTGCTGCCTGCAATATCCTTCAAATGAAGAATATTGCAGACAGCAGTTCATTTTTCGAATGGTTATCTGGAAATGACCCGAGAATATCAAAATAAATTGTATTAAGAAGGGAACGGGTAAAATATGCAGAACACGATCATCAAACGGGAAGTATTTAAGAAGGCTCTGCGCCAGGAAATAAAGGATCTTTTCAGAACGACACTGGAAGAAGCAACATCGCGGCAGATCTATCAGGCAGTCTGTTACGTCGTCAAGGATCAGATCATCAACAATTGGATGAAGACACAGAAGGCCATGAAAGAGCAGGACCCGAAGATCGTCTATTACATGTCCATGGAGTTCCTGACAGGACGCTATCTGGGCAACAATCTGCTGGCGCTGACGGCGTATAAGGAAGTCGAAGAGGCGCTGAAAGACCTGGGGATCAATTTGAACGCGATCGAGGATGAGGAACGGGATCCGGCGCTGGGCAATGGCGGTCTGGGACGCCTTGCTGCCTGTTTCCTGGATTCTCTCTCGACTCTGGGCTATGCGGCCTATGGGTGCGGGATCCGGTACCACTACGGAATGTTCAAGCAGCGCATCGAAAACGGCCAGCAGATCGAAGAACCGGACCGCTGGCTGCTGGACGGAGGCTATCCGTTTGAACTGAAGCGACCGGAATATGCCAAGGAAATCCGTTTCGGCGGGGATATTGAAGTGGATTACGACGAAAAGACCGGACGGAATCATTTCCGCCAGGTCAATTACCGTGCCGTCAGGGCCGTGCCGTATGATCTGCCGATCGTCGGATACGGAAACGGTGTCGTCAATACACTGCGTATCTGGGACGCGGAAGCGATCGAAGATTTCCAGCTGGATTCCTTTGATAAGGGAGACTATCAGAAATCTGTCGAGCAGGAAAACCTGGCACGTACGATCACGCGTGTGCTGTATCCGAATGATAACTATCTGGCGGGAAAAGAGCTGCGCCTGCGTCAGCAGTATTTCTTTGTTTCTGCCAGCCTTCAGGCAGCTATTGCCCGGTATAAACGCGATCACAAAGATATCCGGAAGCTTCATGAAAAAGCAGTCTTCCATATGAATGATACCCATCCGACTCTGACGGTGGCCGAACTGATGAGACTGCTTCTCGACGAGGAGAAGCTCGAGTGGGAAGAGGCCTGGGAAGTGACGAGCAAAGCCTGTGCCTACACCAACCATACGATCATGTCCGAGGCGCTGGAAAAATGGCCGATCGAACTGTTCAAGAGTCTGCTTCCGAGGGTCTATCAGATCATCGACGAGATCAACAGACGGTTCGTGGAACAGATCCGTGCCGCTTATCCCGGAGACGAGGACCGTGTCAACCGTATGGCTATCCTGTACAACGGTGAGGTCCGTATGGCAAACCTGGCGATCGCGGGAGGTTTCTCTGTCAACGGTGTGGCCAAGCTGCACACGGAGATCCTGGAGAAACGGGAACTGCATGATTTCTATGAAATGATGCCGGAAAAATTCAGCAACAAGACGAACGGTGTTACACAGCGCCGGTTCCTGCTGCACGGCGATCCGCTGCTGTCCGGATGGATCACAAAACATGTGGGCAGAGACTGGGTCACCAACCTGGAAAAAATCCGCAGGCTGGAAAGCGTTGCAGACAATAAGAAGGAGCAGGAAGAAATTCTTCGGATCAAGCATGCCAATAAGGAGCGCCTGGCTGATTATATTCTGGAGACGACCGGGGTCGAGGTCGATCCGAATTCCATTTTTGACGTACAGGTCAAGCGTCTTCATGAATACAAACGGCAGCTGCTCAATATCCTTCATGTGATGTATCTGTACAACAAGATCAAAGACAATCCGGATATGCCGTTCTATCCGAGAACCTTTATTTTCGGCGCCAAGGCAAGCGCAGCCTATGACCGCGCCAAACTGATCATACGTCTGATCAACAATGTGGCCAGTGTCATCAATGCCGACGAGAGTATCCGGGGCAAGATCAAGGTCGTTTTCATTGAAGATTATCGAGTGAGCAACGCCGAGATGATCTTTGCTGCCGCGGATGTTTCCGAGCAGATTTCCACGGCCAGCCGTGAGGCCAGCGGCACCAGCAATATGAAATTCATGATGAACGGTGCTCTTACGCTCGGCACAATGGACGGCGCGAACGTTGAGATCGTGGAAGAGGTCGGTGAAGACAATGCCTTTATCTTCGGACTCTCTGCGGATCAGGTCATTGAATACGAACGCTACGGCAG
Organism: uncultured Lachnospiraceae bacterium; assembly: GCA_902783945.1. Classification (GTDB taxonomy): domain Bacteria; phylum Bacillota; class Clostridia; order Lachnospirales; family Lachnospiraceae; genus Bilifractor. The sequence goes on along the minus strand of CACZSZ010000178.1, from coordinate 805 downwards.
CTATAACCCGTATCAGTATGTGGACAATGACTGGGAGCTGCGCCGCGTACTGGATCAGCTGGTGGACGGCACGTTCAGCGGCGGTGACAGAGAGATGTTCCGTGATCTTCACAACTCTCTGCTGGTGCGCCAGGGCGGAAGCTATCCGGATGTATATTTCATACTGGCGGATTTCCGGTCCTATGCGCAGGCACAGGAGCGTGTCGAGGCGAAATACAGAGACAGCAGCGCCTGGGCCAGAAGCATGATCCTCAACATCGCATACTCCGGCAAATTCAGCTCCGACCGGACGATCCAGGATTATGTGGATGATATCTGGCATCTGGAAAAAATCAAAATGAAATGAAATCCGTACAGAACCGGTGAGGGTGTGTCTGCATTCCGGTTCTGAACAGTTACATGAGTAGATTGACATACCAGGGGTATCGTATTTGATGCCCCTGGTTTTTTCATTTTTTGTCAGTGCGCAGGGCTGTATGTTCAGGAAAGTATACAATAAATCGCAAAAGATTATAGATAATCGTATTGATATATAATTAACAATCTTGTATTCTATATATGAGCTCAAAATGTTCTGCGCCCGGAAGAGGAGCCGCAGCGCGGAACAGCATGCAAAAGGGAGAATGCAGAACAGATGAAGATCATGATTTGTATCGGGTCATCCTGTCATATTAAAGGATCCCGTCAGGTAGTGGAACTGATGCAGAAAGCCGTCAGTGAACATCAGCTGGAGGATCAGGTGGAACTGGGCGGAACATTCTGTCTGGGAAACTGTCAGCAGGGTGTATGTGTGCAGGTAGACGAT
>CACZSZ010000177.1 GCA_902783945.1 uncultured Lachnospiraceae bacterium | reverse complement strand
CGGCATACCGCTTTGCAGTATTCTCCAGAATGCACAGATCTTTTCATGAAGCTCTGATCCCGGAGCCAGTTCACTGTACTCTGCAACCGCTTTTTCTATCCCATGCTCTCTAATAAAAGCCTGCAGCTCCCGGGACTCTTCGTCCCCGGCCTCATCATAACAATATCCGGCTGCGATACCGATACAGATATGCGACGGGAAGATCCCGTGTTTTTCACACAGCCGCGCAGCCCCGGTCATGCGGTCATCCTTCGAGACTTTCCTGATCGGTTCCTGGCAGAGCCGCGGTACCGCAATGCCGAGCTGCCGGTTTCCAAAACGGTACAGCAGATGGTTGGAGTATATAAGCAGTTCCCGGAAATCCCGCCCGTACTCATCAGCCATAGCCATGGAACTCTCTGTCAGCGACTGCAGCGCCAGATATCTGATCTCCGGGATGCGCACCGCGTCACACAGCCGCTTCTCCCCGCGCATGACCGACGTATAGCCGATCACGGCATGTGCCATGTTATACATGAACAGTTTCTGCCGGATATAGAAATCAAAGGGTTTTTCCGGTTCAATATACTTCAAATGCAGCGTTCCGCGGATCGCGGATGCATCCACCGGCAGTTCCGTATAATCCTCCGCCAGCACGCGCAGCGGATCGTCGCCGTACAGGTCAGGCGTCATGACCGGAACATTCCGTCCGATGCAGGTTTCCACCATACCGATGTGTGTCTCCATCCAGTCCGCTTCTTCCTTCGTGAGATATCCGCAGATCAGCTCTTTCAGATACACATTTGCCCTGATCATGTTCTCGCAGACGATAATATTCAGATATCCGTCCGGGCTTACCGCCCTCCTCTTACGCAGACCTCCTGCTATGTTTTCAGCGATGAGCGGGAGATTGTTTTTCCCCACAGAAGTCGCCATAAGACCGGCCGCCGAAATGGCATCCGTCACCGCTTCCGCATCCTGTGCATAAATCCCGCTCATGCGTCCGACCATCATGTCGCGGCTGCTGCCGCTGTCAACGAATCGCAGAGGATATCCGCCTCTCTCATTGATCCGGTCGATCAGCTCTCTGTTGACATCCACAAACACCGTATCGTATCCCGATTCATAGAACAGCTGCGCTATAAATCCCCGGCCGATACTGCCGGCTCCGTACATTACTGCTTTCATATCTCTCCGTTTCGTCTTTTACGGAATCGTCTTATTCACTTCCAGGGTGTCCATCTGAATTATATCTATGCGGGTATCGCATCGTCAATTAATTAATCGTCCGCCGTAAATACACCGGAAGACACACTTTTACAAAAACGGAGCACCGTGTTAATATAGGCATAAATGTGAGGGTCAGAAATGAATATTGCCGAACCTTTCGGAAAAATAATTGAAAAAAAAGTCCGTACGGATCCGGAAAAGGCTCAGAAAATCCTTAAAGCCGGCTGGCAGGCCGTGAGCCTGAGAAACAGGTTCATACCTGACAGAAGGCTCACTCCTTCAGGCAAATATCTGGCAAAAATACTGATGGATATGATGCTTTCTCCCTTAAAAGCACCCGACAACTCTGCTATCGTCAGCATCCTTACACCATGTGAACTGATACACCTGTTCGGACTGGATCCCTATAATGCCGAGGCATATTCCAGCTTTATCGCGGCTTCCGGATGCGGAGGTCCCTTCTTAAGGCAGACCGAGGCAAACGGTATTCCGGAAACACTCTGCAGCTATCACAGGATCTTTCTTGGTGCAGCGGAAAGCGGTATGCTTCCCAAACCGAAATGTATCATCAGCTCTAATCTGGCATGCGACGCGAACCAGCTCACATTCAAGCGCATGGCGGCCAGATTTCATGTTCCTCATTTCACGATAGAAGTGCCTTACACCCCGGATCAGTCCGCCGTAGAATATGTTGCCGGACAGCTCAGAGAGTTATATCATTTCCTGGAAAAAGTGACGGGAAGGCATCCGGCTCATGACAAGCTGATCGAGATCATGCAGCGAAGCCGGATGACGATGGACCTGTATGAAAAGTACCAGGCAGAGCGGGGAAAACATACATTTCTGCAGGATCTGCCGACCCCTCTGTATGAATTCGGGGCGGTGAATGTACTCAGAGGAACTCCTCAGAGTCTGAGATATGCTGAAATGGCTTATGAAGACGCAAAAAAAGCTGCCCCGTTCAGCGGGAAAAAGATCTACTGGATCCACACGATACCGCACTGGATGGAGAGCGCAAAAAAACTGTTTACCTTCAGTGAACAGGCCCAGATCGTCGGCATGGATGTGACAACCTCGGAATTCATCGATTTCGACCCTGAAGATCCGTACAGTGCCATGGCAAGATGCCTGGTATACAGTTCACTGAATGGCAGCCATACACGCAGGATAGAACATGCTCTTAAGCATGCGAAAGCGGCCGGCGCACACGGGGCAGTATGGTTTTGTCACTGGGGCTGCAGGCGGACGATGATCGCGGCCAACGAAGGGAAAAGACGCTTTGAGGAAGCAGGCATTCCCGTACTGATCCTGAACGGCGACAGTGTGGACAATACCGGAGGCGGCAGCGAACAGGCAGGCACAAGACTTGATGCTTTTATGGAGATGTTGAATATCAGAAATGAGTGATCGTTTATTCTATATCTGCAAATATACTCCGGTAGAGCTTCTCGAAGCATGCGGCGCCGAATGTATTCTCCTCGACTATATGCCGCGGAGTTTTGAGAAATCCGAGGCGATGCTGCATCCGAACGTCTGCGGTATCGGAAAGTCCGTGATCGAGGCCGTGCTTACGAATAAAGTAAAAAACCTGGTCCTCATGAACTGCTGTGACACGATCAGAGCCGTCTACGAGGTCCTTCGCGGCATGGATGTCTGCGATTTTCTCTACTTCTGTGATCTGCCGCACAGCGAGACCGGCTGCAGCATTGATTCCTTCACCGAAGAGATCCGAAAACTCGCGAAGGCCTGTCGTGACTTTATGGGTACAGAATTCGATGAGGAGAAGTTTTTCAGGGCATTCCGGTCTTCCGGATATGAAGGACGGACAAATCCGTATGCCGCCATACTCGGCGGGCGCTGCCCGAAAGACCTTGCGAAAAAAATAGCAGAAAAACTGCCTCTGGAAACAAGAAATCTGAGCTGCGCGGAAGGCAGAGATCCGGCACCGCCTGCCGGAGGACCGCCCGAAGAACTAATCGACCGGTACGCGCGCACGCTGCTGGGCCAGATTCCGTGCATGAGAATGAACGATGTCACCGGCCGGAAGAAACTGTTTAACGATGAAAACCTGAAAGCCGTCATATACAATACCGTAAAATTCTGTGACTTTTACGGTTTTGAATACGCAGATATAAAAAACACGCTGAATCTGCCGATACTCAAGCTTGAGACCGATAATTCGGATCAGTCGGCATCACAGACAGCCACCCGGGTCGAAGCATTCGGAGAATGCCTTGCGAGACCGGACCTGTCTGCGGAAAACACATCTGACAAAAAGACAGAATGGCAGGAAAACATGTATTTTGCAGGAATAGATATCGGCAGCACGAGTACCGATGCCGTGCTGATTGACAAAGAAAAAAACATTATTGCGAAAGCCCTTGTGCCGACCACGGCAAAAGCTTCAAATGCATTTGAAAACGTTCTGGAAAAACTGTTCGGTCAGGCCGGCATCTCACGGAATGATCTTGCCGGGATCGTCACGACCGGATACGGCCGCAACACTGTCGGCGCCGGCAGCAAAAGCATAACCGAGATCAGCTGTCATGCAAAAGGAGCACATTTCCTGGATCCGCAGGTGCGCTCGATCATAGATATAGGCGGCCAGGACAGCAAAGTCATCTGTCTCAATGAACAAGGCAATGTGACGAATTTTGTCATGAACGACAAATGCGCTGCAGGCACGGGGAGATTCCTGGAGATAATGGCCCGCATCCTTGAACTGTCCATGGACGAACTGGCTGAAGCCGGTCTCAGATACAAAGAAGATATCATCATTTCCAGCATATGCACCGTGTTCGCGGAGTCCGAGGTCGTCTCGCTTATCGCACAGAACAAAGAGACATGCGACATCGTACATGGTCTGAATGTTTCCGTTGCGTCAAAAGCCGCTTCTCTCGTGAACAGAGCCAAAGCCGTGCCGGAGTTTATGATGACCGGCGGCGTGGCGAAAAACAAGGGCGTTGTCAAAGCGATCAGCGAAAACCTTCACGCAGAGATCAGGGTAAATGAGCTGGCGCAGTACTGCGGAGCCCTGGGTGCGGCACTGTTTGCTCTGGAGAACAAATAATACTCCATATCATAAAACGAGTACATACCCCATATACTGACAGGAAACAGAGCACAAACTATGGAGGAAGATTTCATTATGCTGCGGGAACAGTCTCTGGAAGAAATTTATGACGGCCGTTTTTATACTCCGGACGACTACGTTCCGGTCGGCTGTGAAGACTGTGCCGGCTGCTCCGAATGCTGCCGGAACACCGGTGACAGCATCATTCTTGATCCATTCGACATGTATATGCTCTGCTGTGCAACAGGCAGAACCTTTACGGATATGATTGAGAAGGAGATTGAGATCCGTCTTGTGGACGGCCTGATCCTCCCGAACCTGATGCAGCACCACGATCAGGAAAACAATACCGGAAGCAGCTCTCTGCCGGAGGACGATCACTGCCCGTTTCTCTCCTCTGCCGGACGCTGCACGATCCACTCGTACCGTCCGGGATTCTGCCGCCTGTATCCGATGGGCCGGTATTACACTGAAGACGGATTCCGCTATATCCTTCAGAAAGACGAATGCACCGACCGCGAAAAAACGCCTGTCCTACTGCGGGACTGGCTGGGGATTGAAGATCTGGAATGCTATGAAGACTATATCCGCAGCTGGCATACCTTCCGGAAACAGGCAGAACGAGCCGCTGCTTTTCTGACAGAACGAAGCCATGACTCCGTCACCCGCTACATCCTTCAGGTATTTTTCGTACACCCGTATCTCACCGATATTGATTTCTACACACAGTACGATGCCCGGATGGAAACCTGCCGGAACGCACTCCGGAAGATCCTGCCGTAATTCCTATTCGTCCGTTTCCGGATTCAGCAGCATTCTGTCGTTGTCCAGCTGCCGGCCCGCTGCCTCTTTGAAGGCATCGAGCAGATCATTCACGGTCATGGAATCACGCTTTTCTCCTGCCACATCCAGTATGATCTTTCCGGCGTTCATCATGATCGTCCGATTTCCAAGATCCAGGGCTGACTGCATATTGTGAGTGACCATCATACACGTCAGATGGTTTTCCCGTACGATCGACTCTGTAAGGGAAAGGACTTTCTCTGCTGCAGAGGGATCCAGCGCCGCCGTGTGTTCGTCCAGAAGCAGCAGTTTCGGCGGATTGATCGTGGCCATCATCAGTGTCAGTGCCTGCCGCTGTCCGCCGGAAAGCAGGCCCACCGGCTGGGAGAGCCGGTCCTCCAGTCCCATATTCAACTGTGCCAGCCTTTCCCGGAACCGGGCGCGGTCCTCCGCTGATATACGGGAAAGCCAGCCTCCGTGTCCGGCCGCCAGAGTCAGGTTTTCTTCGATCGTCATCCCCGGTGCCGTACCCAGCATGGGATCCTGAAACAGACGTCCTATACTGCGGGACCGTTTATGAGGCGGATCCATGGTAATGTCTTCCCCGTCCAGAAAGATCGTACCGGAATCGGTATAAAAACTTCCTGAAATGGCGTTGAGCATCGTGGATTTTCCTGCTCCGTTGGCACCGATGATCGTAATGAAGTCACCATCCGGAACCGACAGGGACAGATCGTCGATCGCTTTTTTTGCATTGACAGTCCCGGGATTGAAAGTTTTGGAAATGCGGATCAGTTCCAGCATCAGCGCACCTCCTTCCCGCTGTTTCCGGGAACGCCCGCCGGCGCCGCATTCCGGTGACGCAGCTTTCTGCGTATGACCGGCATCTGAGTTCTGAAATACGGCCCGGCGATGGCAATGATGACAATGACCGAAGAGACAAGTTTCAGCATATAGGCCGGCAGATCGAACCGCAGCGCGATCGTATAGACCAGCCGGAACACAAAAGCTCCGAGTACAGCCCCGACCGCCTGTTTGGGAATCTTACCCCGCCCCATAAAAGCACGTCCGATCAGAAGTGAAGCCAATGCGATCGTGACCATTCCCGTGCCGATATCGATATTCACGGATTTCTGGGACTGCGCCAGAAGACACCCGGAAAGCCCGGTGAACGCATTGGCAATACACAGCCCGATAATGGAAGTGAATACCGGATTGATGGAAGAAGCCCGGACCATGTCGGGATTGTCTCCGGTCGCCCGGATCGCCAGTCCCAGCCTCGTCCTCAGAAACAGGCTCAAAAATACGATCACACAGACCACGGCGATCAGTGCGATCAGGAGCCTGTACTGTCCGGAAAGCGGTGTCCCCTCCAGCAGGCTCTTCAGTTTAGTAAAGACTGTCTCTGTCTTGTTCATATTCAGCAGAGAAGAATTGCCCATCACCGCAATATTGATCGAATACAGTCCCGTATTGACGATGATCCCTGCCAGCAGAGAATTGATCCCCATTTTTGTCTGCAGAAATGCTGTGGTAAATCCGGAACAGACCCCGGCCAGCATCGCTGCGGCGATCGACAGATACGGATGTCCGGCGATCGCCACAACGGCGCCGACTGTCGCACCCAGGGTGAAACAGCCGTCTGTGGAAAGATCACAGATATTCAGCATACTGTAACTCAGGAAAAGCGCCAGGACTGTCAGCGCACTGATCAGTCCCAGCTCTAATGCGGTTTGTACCAATCCTATGATCTGCATACTCTCTCTTATCCTAACTCGTCAAAACTTTCTGCTGTTGTGATCGGCTGGACCGTCGTGCAGAAAGGCTGGAAGATTTCCGCGACCTCATCATAATCCAGACCGAGTGCTTCACAGATTTCTGTGTTGACAGTAGCCGTGCCGTTGTCAAAAGTCTGAACCGGAACTGTTCCCGGATCCTTTTCGTTCATCAGGATATCAGCGACCATGTCCGCCGTGACTTTTCCCAGGTTCGCGTAGTCAACGCCGTATCCGAGGAAAGCACCGTTCAGGGCAAAAGAGTCTGCTCCCGTGTAATGCGGGATGCCCGCTTCGGCAAGTTCTTCATAGATCGACAGTTCCGCCGTCATGATCGTGTTGTCCGTAGGTGTAAAGATCGCGTCGACACCATCGGCAACTGCTGCCTGTGCGGCCAGCCCGACCTCATCCACATTTGTACCCATATATTCTTTATACGACACCCCTGCCTGATCCAGATATTCCTTCGCACTGGCGATCGCCGCTGTCGAAGCGTCCTGTCCGACATCGTAGAGGAGACCGATCATATCCGCTTCCGGATTCTGCGCAAAGATCAGATTCATGATGGCAGAAGTATCCAGGGCATCCGAAGTACCTGTGATATTCGCGCCGGGCTCCTCCATCGATTCGACCAGACCGGCTCCTACCGGATCAGAAACAGCCGCAAAGACGACCGGCGTCCGGCTGTCTTCCGTTGCACTCTGCATAGACATGGCAACCGGAGTAGCGACGCCGACCATCAGGTCGACCTGATCCGCCTCAAAATTGGCAATGATCTGAGACAGTACATTGGCATCCGCATTGCAGTTGTCATAGCTGATTTCAAACGTCACGCCTTTCTCTGCTCCGATCTCCTCCAGACGTGTCTCGATATTGTCTACGATCTGGTTCAGAGAAGCATCATCGACATAGTTGCAGATCCCGACGGTATATACGGTTTCTTCTGCGTCTTCCTCCGCGGTTACTGCTGCAGATGATGCGGCCAGCATACCGGCCAGTGTCAAAACGATCAGTGTGTTTTTAGTTTTCATAACAGATCTCCTTTCCATACTGCGCTGTGAGTGGATTAAGGTTCAAAGTCCGCATGTTTCCTATGAAACAAAAACACCTGTCCCCCTTCTTTGCTGGGACAGGTGTAGAATCCTGCGGTGCCACCCGGCTTGGTTCATCTCGAACCCACTCACTGCGTACCATCATACGCCGGTCTTTGATCACGGAGGACCATCTCCGTCTCACCTAATAAGAATTTCTTCCGTTCAGTTCGCCCTCAGAAGTCCATTCAACCGGTTCCGTTTACCGCTTCGCAGCACCAGCGGCTCTCTTAAAAACTTTCCCGGCATACTACTCTTCGTCACAGGTTTAAAGAGATTATAAGCGTGTCCATGTAATTTGTCAAGGTAAAGCGTCAAAGCAATCTGTCTTTTACTTTCCTGAGTATCAGGATTCCGATAACGACTGCAAAAAGCAGATAAAAAATATCGAATGCAGACTCTCCGTATTTCATCGTTTCTGATGAGTCACTCTTTTTTATTTTTTCAGCAGCCATGCAAACGCTTTTGCTGTCCGCAGATCCGGCTCCTTGAAATGGTTTCCCTTATTCCATTCAAGGATGCTGTCACATCCGGCATACTGCAGGATGTCATATCCTTCCCGGATCGCATCCCCCACCCGGGACATGACAGGATTTTTTGTCTTTTCTTCTTTATCACCAAGGCTCAGATAAACGG